>JACZJL010000143.1 GCA_014860585.1 Bacteroidales bacterium
CCCTACGGTAACTGTATTTGAAACGGCCGTTGGCGCCGGTGAGATTATCAGTGATTTTTCCTATGGAGATTTCGCAGGATACCTTGAATTGCCCACGCTTGACTTTGTACTCGAAGTACGTGACGAAACCGGCACTGTAACCGTAGCTGCTTACGCTGCTCCGCTTGCAACCCTTGGTCTGGAAGGCGCTGCCTTATCAGTGATTGCTTCAGGATTTTTGAATCCGGCCAACAACAGCAATGGCGAAGCTTTTGGATTATTCGTTGCCCTGCCATCAGGTGGCGATTTGATTGCTCTGCCGGTTTATGAGCCACAGCAAACTGCCCGTGTTCAGGTAATCCACAATTCAGCCGATGCAGCCGCAGCAGTAGTAGATGTATGGCTTGATGATACCAAGCTGATCGAGAATTTTGCCTTCAGAACAGCTACACCTTTTATTGATGCACCCGCAGGCGTTGAATTTACCATTGCCATTCAGGGACCTGGCAGCACCAGCCCTGAGAATCCGATTTGGTCCCAAAACTACACCCTTGCCGATGGAGAAACCTATGTTTTAGTCGCCAATGGCATTGTAAGCGCTTCGGGTTACGAGCCTTCACAACCCTTTGATATTTATGTTTACGGAATGGGTCGTGAATCAGCTTTGCAATCCGGAAACACCGATGTATTGGCATTCCATGGATCAACCGATGCCCCTACTGTAACCGTTTATGAAGTGGGTGTTGGCGCCGGTGAGATTATTAATGATTTTTCCTATGGTGACTTTGCAGGATACCTTGAACTCCCGACGGCCAACTTTTCATTACAGATACGTGATGAGTCAGGTGTAACAGCAGTTGCAACTTTTGCTGCTCCCCTCGAAACACTTGGTTTGCAGGGACAGGCTTTAACTTTGGTTGCCAGTGGCTTCTTAAATCCTGCAGGTAACAGCAATGGTGCATCATTTGGTCTATTTGCCGCGTTAGCGGCAGGAGGTAATCTTGTTGAATTAACCAATACGAGCAGTATTGATGATATCGTAGAGGTATCCAGCCTGTCGATTTATCCCAACCCTGTTACTTCGTTTGTAAATGTAAATTTCAACCTAAAACAAACCACTGAAGTTGAAATTGAACTTTTCAATCTGCTTGGTTCTAAAATGATCAGTGACAACCTAAATTCACTTTCTGGTAGCCAGCAACATCGTTTGGATGTTAGCAGTCTTCCTGAAGGACTTTACATTATGGTGATCAACGCTGGTGATGAAGCAGTGTCGAGAAAAATTCAGATTGTAAGATAATCTTCATTTGAGTTCCTTTGTCAAAATCCCTCCAAAGTGAGGGGTTTTGACTTTTTACCCACATTAAACCAAAAATCAACCCTTGCTAAAAGTTCTAATTTCAATTCTTTAGTACTTTTGCTTAAATTTTAAAAATATGGATTCGATACTGACGAACAGTAAGACTAAAAGAGATTTCCTGCTTGAAATGGCAAGGGAGAACGAAATGGACGGCTACGAGAAAATGGACCTTTACAACCAGGAAACTATTGACAGCTTAGGATTTCATTATTATGAAATCTTGAAGCTGATTGGAGAAAATCCGGAGCGTGAAGGTCTTCAGAAGACACCTGAAAGGGTTGCGAAAGCGATGCAATTTCTTACTCATGGTTACGATCTTGACCCTGCTGAAATTCTGAAGAGTGCTATGTTTAAAGAAGATTACAAGCAAATGGTGCTTGTGAAAGATATTGAGGTTTATTCGATGTGCGAACACCACATGCTCCCCTTCTTTGGGAAAGCCCATGTTGCTTACATCCCAAACGGATACATCGTTGGTCTGAGTAAATTACCCCGCATTGTAGATGCCTTTGCAAGGCGCCTGCAGGTTCAGGAAAGATTAACGACGCAAATAAAAGAGTGCATTCAAAGCACATTAAATCCCCTTGGGGTGGCGGTTGTAATTGAAGCTCAGCACATGTGTATGTCTATGCGGGGAATCCAGAAACAAAATTCTGTTACCACAACTTCCGACTTTACAGGAGCATTCCTGAGCGAAAAAACACGGGCAGAGTTTATCCATCTGATCGGTTCGAACCTGCACTAAAAGGACGATATTTTCCCGGACAAGGCTGTCGGCAAATTTTACTGACAGCCTTTTTACATTTAATCAAGGGATAGCACCAGGAATCTCGATGCTTTCCAGAAATCTTCAACCCGGGTAATTTCAAAACTGGTTACCCGCTTGCCATCTTCGCTGTTTCTGATCAGGTAACTGTCAGAAGGGTGCACTGTAAGTAGATTTATTTTTTCAGCATCAATGGGGAAAACTGTATTTTCACGAATATCAATCATTGTAAACTGAGATGGATCAAGATTATCGGCAAGTTTGTCAACTTTGCCGAGTCCTAAAAAGCCGCCGCTGCGGATTAAAATTCCCTGTTCACGCATTTCTTTCCGTAGACCAATAAGATAATAACCGCGATGCAACGCTTTGTCCTGCTGGTCAATGGTAATTTCCTTTTCGGCCTGATCAACTTTTAAATCGGTCACTGTACTATACAAATCGTTGATCTGCAGGTTCATGTCTTCCATGTCGGCAAGCAGAGTCTGAATTTCAAGGTCTTTGCTTTCAACCACTGAATTTAGGTTGGCAATCATCTTTTCGAGTTGTTGATTTTCGCCGGTTGTTGTTTTTAACCTTTGACTGAGAAGCTCAAGATTCTCGCGGTTTTTCCGCATGAGTTCATCAATAGCCATGATTTCCTGTTTAATATCATCCACCTTATTTGTTTTGTTTTCGGTGGTTGAAGAAATTTTCAGAAGTCTTTCCTCACGGGCTCTGACATTGGTAAGATTTTCTTCAATTTCGTTGAGGATTGAGATCATGCTGTTGATGTCATCTTCGCGTTGTTGCACGGTAAGCTGCAATTTTTCATTTTCTTGCTTGAGCCTGTCAACTTCCTTGCGCTGGCAGGATGAAACCACGAAGGTCATTAATAATAAAGCGACTGCAATTTTTTTCATCATTTTAATTTGTTTTAAATATTTGAACAGTCATAACGTTTAAAAAGCTCAAATCGTAGGAAGAAGTGTATTTATTTTCAACATGCGTTGAGTAATGAAATTGGAGAAGTGTTGATCATCAAAAGGTTGATGTGTTATTCTGTCATTTTATTCAATTTCTTTATTTTATTTCTATTTTTGCCGCGATTAAAGAGAAGACGTTAAAACCAATTTATTTTTATGAAAGCTTATGTTTTCCCCGGTCAGGGGGCACAGTTTGTCGGGATGGGAAAGGATTTATACGAGAAGTTCCCGGCCGCGAAGGAACTCTTTGAAAAAGCCAACAAAATTCTCGGTTTCAGGATAACAGATATCATGTTTGATGGAACAGATGACGATTTGAAAGAGACCAAAGTTACTCAACCTGCAATTTTTTTACACTCAGTTATTTTGGCCAGGATGCTGAAGGACAGCTTTAAACCTGATATGGTTGCAGGACACTCGTTGGGTGAGTTTTCGGCGCTGGTTTCCAATAAATCGCTTTCGTTTGAGGATGGTCTTAAGCTGGTCAGTAAAAGGGCTCAGGCCATGCAAAAAGCCTGCGAAGCTGAGCCTTCAACCATGGCTGCCATTCTTGGTCTTGATGATGCTGTTGTTGAAAAGGTTTTAAAAGACATCAACGAAATTGTTGTTCCTGCCAACTATAATAGCCCCGGGCAATTGGTTATTTCAGGTTCGGTAAAAGGTATCGAGATAGCTTGTGCAAAACTTACTGACGCAGGCGCCAAACGTGCTTTGCAATTAAAAGTAGGGGGAGCATTTCATTCGCCATTGATGGAACCTGCCAGGCTTGAGCTGTCCAAAGCTATTGAAACTACTAAGTTTGTCAAGGGAATTTGCCCTATTTATCAAAACGTAACAGCTCAACCGGTGACAGATCCGGAAATTATCAAATCGAACCTTATCGCTCAGCTTACCGCACCGGTTCGCTGGACACAAATCATGAAGAACATGCTTGCTGATGGGGTAAAACAAGTAGTTGAGGTTGGGCCGGGAACTGTTCTTCAGGGCCTGTTTAAGAAAGTTGATCGTAACCTGGATGCCACAAGTGCTGTGATTGAGGAGTAGTAAATGAATTATTTCTTTTTGTTCAATATTGCCTGATAAAGAAATTTGAAAAAACAGGTAACTGTTAAGTTAAGGTCAGCTTGTGCCCAATTCCACTTTCATTTTTTTGTTTTGATTGAATTTGACAATTGGTCGTAAAGAAACCCTCGAAATATTTGAATCTGAACAGAACATCCTATTCCGGAAACATTCCTTAAATTTGCCTGATCTTAAACTGATTAAAGCCAACGTATATGAATCGAATAGCAGTTAATTTTTTTGCCGTTTTCATCGCCCTGATTTATGCTGCTTTACCTGCCTGTGCAGAGGAGGAAGAAAATCCATTTAGCGATAAGTCGAAAGTTTACAGGGTTTACACATTAAATATTAAGGAGATGATTGCACCTCCGGTCTGGCACTTGACAAAAAAAGCACTGCAATCAGCAAAGGACACCGCTGCCGATTTGATTCTGATCGATATGAATACCTATGGAGGAATGCTCGAATCGGCAGACTCGATCAGGACGGCAATTTTGCAATCATCCATTCCGGTTTGGGTTTTTATTGATAACAACGCTGCCTCTGCAGGAGCATTGATCTCTATTGCCTGCGACAGTATTTACATGCGTCCCGGAGCAAATATTGGTGCTGCTACCGTTGTTGATCAATCCGGTGAAGTTGTGCCGGACAAGTATCAATCCTACATGCGTTCGATGATGCGTGCGACGGCCGAAGCCAAAGGACGAGATCCGAAAATCGCTGAGGGTATGGTTGACCCGCGAATTAAAATCCCAGGTGTATCCGACTCGGGACAGGTAATCACCTTTACCACATCTGAAGCAATCAAATTCGGATTTTCTGAAGCTCAGGCAGAAAGTCTTCAGGATGTGCTTAATGTTGCTGGAATTAAAGAATATGAAATCATCAACCATGAGCTGACGTTTACCGACAGGATTATCCGTTTTTTAATCAGCCCTGTTGTTTCAGGAATCCTGATCATGGTGATCATCGGCGGGTTGTATTTTGAGTTACAAACACCCGGGGTAGGATTTCCAATTGCAGCCTCTATTTTGGCTGCTTTGCTCTATTTTATGCCGTTATACCTCGAAGGCATTGCAACACACTGGGAAATTATTATTTTCATCGTCGGAGTAATTCTTATTGCCCTGGAAGTGTTTGTCATACCTGGTTTTGGTGTGGCTGGTATAACGGGCATAGTGCTTGTAGTTGCCGGCCTTGCGCTTGGTATGGTTGACATCAAGGGTTTCGAGCTTGGAAGTTTCCCTTTCAGAGAACTAACAGTTTCCTTGTTCATCGTAATCATAGCCACTTTTATTTCGCTAACACTTTCGTTCTGGATCAGCCGAAAACTTTTCACAACAACAACTTTTGGGCACCTGGCACTTGCCACGACTCAGGAAAGTTCAGAGGGTTACACTTCAGCACTTGAATCTTATACCCGTATGATTGGCCTGGAAGGCATTTCAAAAACGGTATTGAGGCCATCCGGCAAAATACTGATCGATGAAGAAACCTATGATGCTACAGCCGAGTCGGGATTTATCGAAAAAGGCGAACCAATCAAAGTTACGCGCTATATCAATTCCCAGCTGTTTGTGAGAAAACTGTAACCTTAGCGTTTGCTCATTGTGATGGATACAGAGAGCACTTGAAAGCACGAAATGCATACCCTTGCCAAAAGAAGCTAACTAGCGGAAAGCATTGATCAGACCGTAAAAATTGTATGGCGACAGTGTTAACTGATCCATTGCTGATTTTATGCCGATGCGTTCTGTAGTGGTTTGTTTAAGGAATGGTGGTAGTCATGATCATACTGAATTAATTACTTTTGCAAAAATTTTTCTAAAGATTTATGCTTGACAAACTTAAAGCAATAAAAACAAAGTGGAAGGACATTGAGCAGAAAATGAATGAACCTACTGCAATGTCCGACATGAAGATGTTCATAAAGCTGAATAAGGAATATAAAGATCTGCAACCGATCGTTGAAGCCTATGATGAGCTGAGCATGATCACCTACAATATCGAATCGACCAGGGAGATTCTAAAAAACGAGAAAGACGAAGAATTTCGCACCATGGCGAAGGAAGAACTGGCAGAATTGATTGCGCGGAGGGATACCTTGGAAGAAAAAGCACGCCTCATGCTAATTCCTGCAGACCCGATTGATGATAAGAATGCCATTATTGAAATCAGGGCTGGCACTGGGGGTGATGAAGCCAGCATTTTTGCGGGCGATCTTTACAGAATGTATGCGAAATTTGCTGAAACCAAAGGTTGGTCAGTAGAATTTGTTGACGCTGCTGAAGGCACAATGGGGGGCTTTAAGGAGATCATTTTCAATATAAAAGGGGATAAAGTTTACGGGCAAATGAAATATGAGTCCGGTGTACATCGCGTGCAAAGGGTTCCGGTGACTGAAACACAGGGCAGGGTTCATACATCAGCCTCTTCAGTTGTTGTTTTACCTGAAGCCGATGAGTTTGATATTGAGTTAAATCCTTCTGATATCCGGCGTGATGTTTTTTGCTCTTCGGGCCCGGGTGGGCAATCTGTCAATACCACTTACTCCGCTGTCAGGCTTACCCATATTCCGACAGGGATTGTGGCTTCCTGCCAGGATCAGAAATCACAAATTAAAAACTACAATAAGGCACTTTCGGTATTACGTTCCAGAATCTATGAACTTGAACATCAGAAGTATCTTGACGTAATTTCCTCGAAAAGAAAAACCATGGTATCGACAGGTGACCGGTCAGCCAAAATCAGAACCTACAATTATCCACAGGGAAGAGTGTCGGATCACCGGATCGGGCTGACGCTATATAACCTTCAATCCATTGTGGATGGGAATATTCAGGAGCTCATTGATCAATTACAGTTGGCCGAAAACGCCGAACGGCTCAAATCGGAAATTGAAACGGATTAATCGTTTCGCAAAAAATCAATGTAAATAATTAACATCAAATAAATGGAAAATCTGGAATACAACACTCAGCGCACGCAACTCCCATTACCGGAATATGGCAGAAATCTTCAAAAGATGGTAGATAAAGTGGTGAAAACTGAGGATAAGGAAAAAAGAACACGTTATGCCCATCAGCTGATTGAAATTATGGTTCAACTGCATACAACGGCAAAAGACTCTCCCGAATTAAGACACAAATTATGGGATCACCTGCACATCATGTCGGATTTTAAACTCGATATCGATTCCCCATTCCCTGTACCTGACCGGGAAGTATTGACGAAAGCCCCAAGAAGGATTAGTTACCCTAAACGCAGCATGAAATACTCCTACTACGGCCGGAATATACAGATGATTATCGAAAAAGCCTGCGAAATGGAAGAAGGTCCGGACAAAGAAGAATTGACTAAAAGCATTGCCAACCAGCTAAAAAAATCTTACCTGATCTGGAACCGTGACTCAGTGGACGACAGTCTGATTGCACAGCACCTGACAGAATTGTCGAACAACAGGCTTCGTATTTCGGAAGCCCTGCAGCTTAAGCACACCAACGAAATATTGAGCCAGCAGGGAACCAAGAAAAAACCTAAACCTAAATCATCGAAGAATCAGTCGCAACGTAGGAAAGGGAAGTATTAGCATTAAGGAAAATCAGGGAATTTGAAGGATAATCCATAACTAATCTTTTGCGTTGCCACAGGTGATTTTATCCTAAATATCAATTAATTTACCAAATTAAACAGCAGCTATGAGTTCGTTCGTCATTCAGGGCGGTAAGAAGTTAGGAGGTGAAATTACACCACAAGGCGCCAAAAATGAGGCACTGCAAGTAATCTGTGCTACTTTGCTTACACCTGAAAAGGTTACCATTTCCAATATTCCGCTCATCAATGATGTGATCAACCTGATTGATCTGCTTAGTGATCTGGGTGTGAAAGTGGGTAAAAAGGACAGGAATACTTTCACTTTCGAGGCAGTGCATATCAATCTCGAGTACCTGCGTTCAGACACTTTCAGGAAGAAAGGTGCAAGTCTCAGGGGCTCAATCATGATTCTTGGTCCTCTCCTCACTCGTTTCGGATTGGGTTACATTCCTCAGCCGGGTGGCGACAAAATTGGTCGCCGCCGTCTTGATACGCATTTTATTGGTTTGCAGAAACTCGGGGCAAAATTTGATCACAGTTTCGATGATAAATTTTACAAAGTAGATGCCTCAAAATTAACCGGAACCTATATGTTGCTTGACGAAGCCTCTGTGACCGGAACAGCAAACGTTTTGATGGCTGCCACACTTGCCAAAGGAACAACGACCATTTTCAATGCCGCCTGTGAGCCATACCTGGTTCAATTATGTAAAATGCTCAACCGGATGGGCGCAAAAATAACAGGGATAGGTTCTAATCTCCTCGTTATCGAAGGTGTGGAACAATTGCACGGTTGCAGTCATACTTTACTACCTGATATGATCGAGATCGGAAGTTTCATCGGGCTTGCTGCCATGACGCAATCAGGTGTCACTATCAGAGGAGTCGACGTTAGCCAACTTGGGATCATCCCAGATGTATTCAGGCGGCTGGGAATCATCATCGAAGAGGGCGAGAATTCGTTAATCATTCCTGAACAGGAGATTTACGAAGTGGAAACTTTTCTTGATGGCAGTATCATGACCATTGCTGATGCACCATGGCCCGGCTTTACTCCGGACCTTATCAGTATTGCGCTGGTTGTGGCCATTCAGGCACAGGGTAGTGTACTCATCCACCAAAAGATGTTCGAAAGCCGCCTCTATTTTGTAGATAAACTTATTGACATGGGGGCACAAATCATCCTTTGTGACCCACATCGTGCAACCGTAATCGGCCTCGGCAGAAAATATAAACTTCGAGGCCTCAGGATGAGTTCACCTGACATACGGGCCGGGGTAGCACTTCTGATTGCAGCGCTTTCGGCAAATGGTGAAAGTATTATCGACAATATTGACCAGATTGACCGTGGTTACCAGGATATTGATGTCAGGTTGAAAGCCCTGGGTGCTGATATTGTCAGGGTATAGGAGTTGTTGCTTTTTATCATGGAAATAAATCGCAAACTGCATACAGCAGGATCCAGAATCCGGCCTCCACAAGGAAATCTGCATTTTTATGGTCTTGTGGTCAATTGTCAGCTGTAACTTAAATATGTAACAGTATAATGCTCAAAATGATCTTAAAACTTCTTTCACTCTTTCTCCTGATTCATATAGCATCTCATTCCCTGAATGCCCAGACTGGTTCATCTCCCAAAACGGGGATTGAAATTGGCAACCTTGCTCCGGACATCACCCTGAAAGATATGTACGAAAATGATTTGAGTCTTTATAATTTGAGAGGCAACATCGTCTTCATTTCTTTTTGGGCAGCCTGGTGTCGCCCGTGCAGGCATGAAAATCTTCAGATTGTTGAGATTTTCCAGACTTTTAAGGATGTAAAATTCAGCAAGGGAGAGCGTTTCAGGATTTTTAGTGTATCCCTTGACAAAACGAGGGAGAACTGGATAAATGCCATCAACAAGGATGGTTTGGTTTGGAGTGATCATGTGAGCAGCCTCGAGGGTTGGGAGTCGCCGGTGGCAAAGACATACGATATCAGAGCAATCCCTGCCAACCTCCTGCTCGACAGCAATGGAATCATTATCGCAAAAAATCTAAAAATCGAACAGCTGAACGAACTTCTGCAAAAATTTGCGGAGTGAGAAGGACAAAGCTTTCAGGATCAACCGCTGACATTCTGACGCTAAACCATTGATTGGCAGAAATTTTGATAACAGATGCCCAATCTATCCAAATATATTGTAAATCATTGATTATTAATAGAGATGAATTATGGTTGAAGAAAACAATTTTGATTTCACTGATCTATCCGGAGAGACGGTTGATGGCAAGGATGCCACAAGTGCAGAAAGCACGAAGGACGCACAGGCAAAAAATGCTAAGGACCAAACCTCTAAAACACTGTTTCAAAAAGGCCACAAGGCCGTGAAGAGATATGAAGAGAAGATCAAAAGCCTCGAAGAAAAACTGGATGAACTCAATGATAAATATTTAAGATTGTTTTCTGAGTTCGATAACTATCGCAAGAGAACAAATAAAGAGCGTCTTGATTTATTGAAGACAGCCTCCGAAGATACGATCATTGGTCTGTTACCTGTGCTGGATGATTTTGAAAGAGCCATTGCTGCAATGGATAAAAATGGCGCTACTGGTGTTGATGTTGATGGAATTAAACTGATATACAATAAGTTATTAAATATTCTAACAAAAAAAGGACTTGAGTCGATGAGTTCAGCAGGACAACCGTTTGACACCGACTTTCACGAAGCATTAACCATTATTCCCGCCCCTGACGACCAGATGAAAGGAAAAGTGATCGAAGAAATTGAAAAAGGTTACCTTCTCAACGGAAAAGTGATCAGGTTTGCCCGCGTAGTTGTGGGGCAATAAATGCCGGTCATTATCAAAACAAACACAAAGGATATGTCAAAAAGAGACTACTACGAAATACTTGAAGTGTCCAGAGATGCCAGCGAGGCCGATGTTAAAAAGGCTTACCGCAAGATGGCGTTGAAATTTCATCCTGATAAAAACCCTGGTGACAAAAGTGCGGAAGATAAATTTAAAGAGGCTGCCGAAGCCTATGAGGTCTTGAGCGATCCACAGAAGCGGGAACGTTACAATCGTTATGGCCATGATGGGGTGGGCAACCAGGGTGGTGGTATGTCGATGGATGATATATTCTCTCATTTTGGTGATATTTTTGGTGGGGCATTCGGAGGGTTTGGTGGTGGTTTTGGAGGCGGTTTCAGCGGTGGAGGCACACACCGGAGGGTCAATCGGGGATCCAATCTTCGTGTTAAAGTAAAGCTGAATCTTGATGAAATTGCAAATGGAGTTGAAAAGAAAATCAAGGTAAGTAAATTTGTAAAATGCGAGCCCTGCTCAGGAACAGGCGCCCAACATGGCTCATCTTACAATACATGTCACACGTGTCATGGCTCTGGCCAGGTAACTCGGGTGACCAATACATTTTTGGGACAAATGCAAACCACATCTACCTGTCCGACTTGTGGTGGAGAAGGTCGTTCGATAACCCAGAAATGCACTTCCTGCGGTGGCGACGGCATAGTGAAAGGGGAAGAGGTGATCAGTATCAATATACCGGCTGGTGTGGCTGATGGCATGCAGCTTTCGGTGAGTGGAAAAGGAAATGCCGGTGCAAGAAGTGGTATCAATGGCGACCTCATCATCATCATCGAAGAGAAAGAACACGAAGACCTGGTGCGTGATGGCAACAACCTGATCTATGAAAAATATATCTCCTTCCCTGATGCAGTGCTCGGCTGTCAGGTAGAAATACCAACCCTTGAAGGAAAAGCAAGGATTACACTGGAGCCAGGAATACAAAGCGGCAAAGTACTCCGCCTCAAAGGTAAAGGACTGCCAAATATTGACCGTTACGGTAAAGGTGATCTGCTGATTAACATCAATGTATGGACTCCCGAGAGTGTAAGTAAAGAGGAAAAACTAATCCTTGAAAAGCTGGCACTTTCGCCCAATTTCAGTCCTTCCCCTTCAAAAGGTCAGAAAAACTTCTTTAGCCGGATGAAAGAATATTTTCAGTAAAAAATGATACTCGTTGACGTTTTTAGAAAAATTATATGTATGGTTTAGTAAAACTATTCAGAGCCGGAGATGATTGAAAGTTAATACTTTTGTTCCTCATAATTAACCTAAAAGGACCTTTTATGGAAACACTCAGAATCAACAATGTGAGTAAACAGTTTACCGGTCATCGTGCACTCAAGAATGTGAGTCTCACGGTTCCTCGTGGGAGCATTTTCGGGCTGCTGGGGCCAAACGGCGCCGGTAAAACCACACTGATAAGAATCATCAATCGTATTACGGCGCCCGACGAAGGGGAAGTCCTGTTTAACGGCGCCAGACTTACAAGGGAGGACGTTTCGCGGATCGGATACCTGCCGGAAGAACGCGGCCTTTATAAAAAAATGAAAGTTGGGGAGCAGGCACTCTATCTCGCTCAACTCAAAGGATTATCCAAATCAGAAGCTACAGAAAGACTGAAAGTCTGGTTTAAAAAGTTTGAGATCACCGCATGGTGGGACAAAAAAGTGGAGGAACTTTCGAAAGGGATGCAGCAAAAAATCCAGTTCGTGGTCACTGTGCTGCACAAACCTGAGCTACTGATTTTCGACGAGCCATTTAGCGGTTTCGACCCCATCAACGTCAATCTTTTAAAAGATGAAATCCTGAAAATCAAAGAAGAGGGGGGCACAATTATCTTTTCAACCCACAACATGGCTTCCGTTGAAGAACTTTGCGATCACATTGCATTGATTAATAATGCGGAGAAAATCCTTGATGGACGTGTGGATGAAATCAAACAGTCTTATAAGAAAAATCTGTTCGAACTGACTTATGTGAAAAACAGTCATTCTTTTGCCACCAATCTGCCACAGGACTATCATCTGATTGGCGAGGAAATTGAAAATGGGTTCGCAAGGGCAAAAATCCAGATCCCTTCCCAAACAACCCCCAACGATCTGCTGAAACTCGCCATTGCTGAGGTGGAAGTGCATGGTTTCACAGAAATACTCCCAACTATGAATGACATTTTTATTTCAAAAGTGAACGAATACAAAAAATAAGTTGAAGCCATGAATAAAATCAAAATCATCATTACACGCGAGTATTTGTCGAGGGTGAAGAAAAAGTCGTTCATTGTGATGACCATACTTGGCCCGATTCTAATGGCCTCCATTTGGGTACTCCCTGTTTTTTTGTCGACAATATCCACGGATGAAAAAACTATTCAGGTGATTGACGAAACCGGCCTGTTTGCGCAACGATTTACTGACACCAAAACAATGAAGTTCATCCCCATTTCTGTTGATGTTGAAACGGCCAAGGAAAACCTGCTGAAAAGTGGCGATTACGGGTTGCTCTGGATCCCTCAAACAGAGCTTAGTGTGCCATCGGCAGGGATGTTTTATTCCACCGGTCAGCCTTCACTTGATGTCACTTCGCATATCAAAAGTATCATGAAAAATGAGGTGGAAAGCCTCAAACTCGAGGCTTCCGGTGTGGATCCCGAAATTCTCAGGGCAATCAAATCCAACATTGTACTCAATACGATTAAAATCACCGAAAGTGGTAGTGAAGAAAAGAGCTTTACTGAAGTAAGCATGGGTGTAGGTATTGTTTCAGGTGTGCTTATTTACATGTTCATTTTTATGTTTGGAGCGCAGGTTATGCGTGGTGTGATGGAGGAAAAGACCAACCGCATTGTTGAAGTAATCATTTCTTCGGTCAAGCCATTTGAACTGATGATGGGAAAAATTGTCGGAGTAGCGCTTGTTGGGCTCACCCAGTTCATGTTGTGGATTGTGCTCACGCTCGGTATAGTCACAGTTTTGCAGGCAACCGTGCTTGATACTACCGAACTCACAAAGTCGGAACAATTATACACCGGTGGAGCAAAAGTACTTGATGCAGAACAGTTAAAGAACATTTCGGAGCAGACACAATCGCAGGATTCATTCAATGTCCGGATTATCGAAGCCATCAGTTCGATCAATTATGGAGTGATGATTGGGGCATTCCTGTTTTTTTTCCTTGGCGGATATTTGCTTTATGCCGCACTTTTTGCTGCCATTGGATCCGCTGTTGACAACGAAACCGATTCTCAGCAATTTATGCTGCCGGTAACCATCCCGCTCATCCTATCGATGGTAATGCTGGGTATGATCATCAATAACCCCTCAGGCCCGGTTGCTTTTTGGTTTTCAATCATCCCGCTCACCTCGCCAATCATTATGATGCTGCGCATTCCTTTTGGTGTGCCATTATGGGAAATTGCACTTTCAGCAGGATTGCTGATTCTTGGCTTTCTTTTTACTACCTGGTTTGCTGCAAAGATTTACCGGACAGGAATTTTAATGTATGGTAAAAAAGTAAATTATGCAGAGTTATGGAAATGGATGAAGTACGAATAACCGATGAACTATTACTGCGTCAATATTTTATTTAAAGATAAATCCTCAGGTGATTACAGCGAAATTATCCCGGCATGGCTGAGCGACTGCGGTTTCGATAGTTTTACAGACGATGACAACGGGATCAAAGCATTTATTCCAGAAACTGATTTTGATGAAAAAGCAGTGACCGAACAGCTTGAATGGATCAAACAGCAGGTTAATATTTCGTGGGAATTCAGGTTTATACCGGACGAGAACTGGAACCGGGAGTGGGAAAAGAACTTCGATCCGGTGACCATTGCAGGCCGATGTATGGTGAGAGCACCTTTTCATCAACCCGATCCGAACATTGAGTTTGACCTCGTGATCATGCCAAAAATGTCATTTGGTACTGCTCACCATGAAACAACCCGGATGATGATTGAATTCATTCTCGAACAAGATTGGGAAGGCAAAGAGGTGCTTGATATGGGGAGCGGAACCGGAGTACTGGCCATCCTTGCTTCCAGAATGGGAGCAAAAAGAGTAGTTGCAGTTGATAATGACAGCTGGGCCTACGAGAATGCATGCGAAAACACCGAAAGAAACCTGGTAAATAATGTCACAACCCTCTTAGGTGATGAAAAAACAATATCCGAAATGACCTTCGATGTGATCATCGCAAATATTAACCGGAATATTCTTCTCCAGCATTTGCCTTCCTACCTAAACTCACTCAAGTCAGATGGCAAGCTGTTTATGAGTGGTTTTTACGAAGAAGACATCCCCATTTTACTTGTTGAAGCTGATAAATCAGGTCTTGAATTCAAAGCTAAAAAATTGCTGAATAAGTGGGCTGCAATCATGATCGGGTAACAGAAAAGGCAATCATATCCAGTCATTTTTCCTGGCGATTCCTTCTTTTTCTTTCCAGGCAGGAAGCTTTGAAATGTTTATGGGCAGTACCATTTTACTCCTTAAACTAAGTGGGCGAAAGGCAATAAAATCGCCATTTTCCCGCTATATTCATCGTTCAGTAAAAACAGGACCGATATCGGAGAATATGTACTACAGGCTTTCAGTCGTGATTCTATTTTGTTGGCTCACCGGGCTGATGCTGAATGGCCAGCCATTGAAGTCGTTTACCCACGAGCCGGACGCATTTTTCGGGGAGTTAAATGGGATGTTCCAGTCCATACAGGTGCGTGATAACCAGCAAAAGGCTATTTCAACATTAAGCACATTTTCCGGATTGTGGAATGCCGGTAGTTTTTCGCCAGAACAGCAGCAAACTATTTATCAGACTGCTGACCTGATGTTATTACGTAAACTCAGATCATTCCCGGATTTCGAACAATATCTCCAGACTTTAACAACCTTTAAATCGAAAAATATCGGCAACGATAATTTCGACATTTGGCTTACTGCTACCCTTCAAATGCTTGAAAGCAAAGGAAACGCCAAAGCTTTCGTTGAGTTACTTGGCTTTACCGGTGATTTTATCGAATCCGGAATACTTTATCAATCAAGGATTTTGACATGGTCAGCCGGAAACAGCCAGTTTCGTTTTGGTTATGATTCTATTTTTTATGCTCGTTTTGATCAGTGCAATATTACCTGTTTCACAAAAAGTGATACTTCAGTGATTTACGAAACCCGTGGTTATTATTTTCCTCTAAACCAGCATTGGAAAGGAGAAGGAGGCAAAGTCACCTGGCAACGGGCAAATTTGCCCGAAAACGAGGTTTTTGCTCAGCTTAATGATTATGAAATTGACATGAAATCTGCAAGTTTTGAAGCAAATCCTGTGGCGTTCAATCACAATAAATATTTCAGGGGTGCGCTTGTTGGTGCACTCATTGAGCGTGTTTCCACAAATGCTGTCTCACCAGACAATGCGCTATACCCCCGCTTCGAGTCAGAGGTCCGTAATCTTATGATTACCAGCCTTTTCAGGGATGTAGACTATGAAGGCAGTTTTTCGATGAGGGGAGCAAAAATATACGGTAGTGGTGATGTGCGGACTCCTGCGAAAATTACTTTTAAACGGCCTTACCGCGATAAAACAGGGAATTACGATTTACTTACTGCAAGATCCAATGAGTTTATTATCAGTCCTGACCGGATTACTGCTGAAACCGCCGCCATAACCATAACCCATCAGGATGACTCTATTGTACACACAGGTCTTCAGTTTCGTTACCTTGACCAAAACAGAGAGATTTCGTTGCTCCGAATTAATCAGGGCATCGAGCAAAGCCCCTACTCAAACAGTTTTCACGATATTGAAATGGAGAGCGAAGCCATTTTCTGGAAGATGGATGAGGAGGTGATTCGGATGGGTGCGATGTATGGCTTAAAAAATCAAAGCACTGCTACTTTTACTTCGAACAAATTTTTTTCTGAGCAACAGTTCGACAACCTGATGGGAATCGACCGTAAACATCCTCTGCTTTGGCTGCACGATTACAGCAAGGAATTTAATACAAAGGAGTTTTTTATTGATCAAATGGCCACTTATATGAAGATACCGCAGAGCCAGGTGGAAGCTCAGGTCATCCGCCTGGCAACGATGGGATTTTTGCAGTATGATATAGGGAGGAAACATGCAGTTATCACCGACAAAGTGAATCACTATCTCTTTTCGAAAAGTAAACTGAATGATTACGACGTCATCAGTTTTTTATCCAATGTTGATGACCGGATCAATGCAGAACTGAAACTCGAAAATTTTGACCTTAGTTTACGGGGAGTACCTCAGGTGTCCATCAGCAATGCCAAAAAGGTTTCCATCCGTCCTGCAGGGCAGGAGGTAACACTTCGTAAAAACCGCGATTTTATCTTTTCAGGTTCTGTTCAGGCAGGACTGTTTGATTTTAAAGCAACAGAATGCTATTTTAATTATGACACGTTCAAACTGAATATGCCCACCGTGGATACCATGCGTTTTAAAGTACAGTCGTTCGACATGGATCAGTTTGGCAAACACAGACTTGTTGATGTGAAGACGCCCATTACCGGAATCAGCGGTGAAATGCTGATTGACCGTCCGGGTAATAAAAGCGGACTGGTAGAATCTCCCCGTTACCCTATTTTTACGAGTACAACAGAATCTTATGTTTTTTACGATGACACGGCTAAGTTAAAGGAAGCCTATAACCGGGAGCTGTTCTATTACTATTTGAAGCCTTTTACCCTCGAAAGCCTTGAAAACTTCGCCACAGAGTCTATTAAATTTGAAGGGTACCTGAATTCGGGAAGTATTTTCCCCGATGAAATTGATGAACCGATGGTGGTTATGCCTGACTATTCACTTGGTTTTCAAAGAAAGATCCCTGAAGCAGGTTATTCTGTTTACAAAGGAAAAGGAACCTATTATGACACCATTACGCTTAGCAAGGCAGGCCTGAGAGGAAATGGCCGGCTCGAATACCTGAACTCAGTATCAAAAAGCCAGCAGTTTATATTTTACCTCGATTCAGCGAATGCCAGCAAAGTTGAGTTTGATCTTAAGTCAAATGCGACAAGTGTTGGAGCTTTTCCGCCGGTAAAAGGGTTCAACTTAAATCAACATTGGATACCTTACAAGGATTCGATGCTGCTAAATACAACAGATTCGCCAATTGCATTGTTTAACGAAAGGGCTTTGTTATCCGGTTCTTTAACACTCACTCCAACCTTATTATCGGGCGCCGGGGAACTGGATTTCCTCAATGCTACTGCCCACTCAAATCATTATGAATTTACGGCCAACGCATTCAGTTCTGACACAACGAAGCTGGTGCTCAGAGATATTGATGTTTCCAATGTAATATTTAATACGGAAAATTACCGGGCCTATGTTGATCTGGATCAAAAAACCGGGAACTTTAAAACCAATGATATTTTTTCTAAAATTGACTTACCGGTAATTCGTTACGTTTCTTTTTTGAATGAATTCGACTGGTATTTCGACCGCAATGAGGTTGAGTTATACAGCTATGTAAAGCCTGATTTACCGGGTCTTGACACGCTTACAATGGCTGAGCTGATTGGGAAACCGCTTCCCGGAGCTCAATTTATCTCCGTTCATCCGATGCAGGATTCGTTATCGTTTTATTCGCCACGTGCCAATTACAACATTACCGGGAATATCCTTACCGCGAGAGATGTTCAACTGATCAATGTAGCCGATGCTGCCATTTTTCCAAGAGATGGCCTGGTCGAAATTCATAAAAATGGTGTAATTCAGCCGTTGATTGGGGCGACAATCATTGCCGATACATCCAACCAAAACCATATCATCACCGATGCAGAGGTTATCATTCAATCGGGAATTGACTATAAGGCCAGGGGAAAATATGCTTTTACCAATGCAATTGGTGAAGTGCACACAGTAAACTTTGATGAAATTACAGTAGATAAGGGATTTCAGACTATCGCTTCAGGAAAGGTGACCGAAGATGATCATTTTCAACTGAGTCCCAGATTCGCTTTTAAAGGTGAGGTAACGCTGAATGCCCGCGACCCGCTGCTCGACTTTAAAGGGGGCTATATGGTCGTCCAGGACTGTGATTCGTCGCTGTCAAGGTGGGTTGATTTCCAACAAAGAATTAGCCCTGAAGAGTTGATCATGCCCGTGCCCGAACAATTATTAGAGCAAGGTTACAAACAACTTTACGCCGGAATTTTCCACTCAAACGAGGAAAACAGGGTTTATCCTGCGTTCCTTTCGAGGCGTTCTTATTACAGTGATTCCTTGTTGTTTTCGATGAATGGCTTATTGAAAACCAGAAAGAAGGGTGCGGAATTACTTATTGTGAAAGCAGATCAGGCTGATTTGGGAGAAGATAGCGAACCTTCAGCACCTTTTATGAGATGGAATATTGATAATTGCACGATCAATGCGAGGGGAAAACTTTCATTCGGGCAAGATCTCGGACAGGTTAAAATGGATGTTTTCGGGCAGATTAATCATTCCATATTCCAGGACTCAACATTTTTCGACGTGACTATTTCGGTTGATTTTTACTTCCCGGAAGAAGCCCTTGTTAAGATGGCTGAAGACCTCGGTGCAGCCAATAAACCAGCCATCGACATGAATGACCCGATGATCAGAGAATCCTTTGAAGTAATGATTGGCAAGGATGAATCCGATCAGGTCTTCGCCGATTTGAATCTGTTCGGCACAATAAAGCGAATGCCTGAGGGCTTAAAAAAGAATTTTATTTTTACCGACGTAAAAATGACTTATGACATCGATTCGCGCTCTTTCATTTCCAAAGGAACCATCGGTGTGTTGATAATTAAGGGAAATCCTGTGTATAAGAATTTCGATGGGTATCTTCAGGTAGTAAGAAGGCGTAGTGGTGATGAATTCAATGTTTACCTTGAACTTGAACGGGGACACTGGTATTTCTTCACTTATAAAGGGAACCTGATGCAGGCAGCCTCATCCCGGACAGATTTTAACGCAATTCTCAGAGATATTAAGACAGAAAAAAGGCAGGATGAGCAAGGAAAAGGTGAGCCCGCCTATCGATTCACGGTTTCAGATACACAGACAAAAAATCGCTTTTTACGGAATATGCAACAAGAAGCCACTGATGATGAATAATATGACAAACGAAATGTACATCGGTATTGGAATACTCACCGCTTACCTGGTTGGCTCAATCCCCTCAGCTGTCTGGGTTGGGAAGATATTTTGGGGGGTTGATGTACGTAATGAGGGTAGTGGCAATGCCGGCGCCACCAACACCATCCGCGTTCTCGGGTTGAAAGCAGGAATTCCCGTGCTGCTCTTCGATGTTTTTAAAGGATGGCTGGCAGTTTACCTGGTTCACTTCCTTCCAATTGAACAATTGAGTACATTTCAGGCTGACCTGTTTAGGATATTTGTAGCTGTTGCTGTTGTCCTTGGACATGTATTTCCGGTATTTGCCGGTTTCAGGGGAGGTAAAGGAATCGCCACTCTGCTTGGTGTTGGCATCGCACTTTACCCTTATGCTGTTTTGGTAACGATTGCCATTTTCGCCCTAATGCTGATCATTTCAAAATATGTTTCCCTTTCATCCATCACCGCTGCTGTAAGTTTTCCTTTCCTTGTCTTTTTCCTTTTTAATACCGGTTCAACGCCATTGTTAATTCTTGCTGTTTTTGTCGGAATATTTGTCCCGCTGACGCATCGAAAAAACATCAAACGGTTGCTTAATCATGAGGAATCAAAGTTTAGTGTGAAAAAGAAGAAGTGACGCAATACGTTTTGACTTTTCATTTTTAGTTCATCTCACTTTCAAAATTCCTGATTAATGAAAACTATCTTGCGAATCATGTCAAAACTGTCGACATTTTTTTATTCGTCCAAATTTTTACAAAAGAAAAACTTACTCCATTAACCGACAAGTTCTTATCTTTGCACACGTTTTCAGGGAATTGGCTTTTGTCCTATGTTTCAACTAAACCCGTTACTAACAAAAGGTTAATGAAAAAATGACGATCATCCTGATAGCGTAAAAGCATAATTTGTAATATTGTAGCTGAAAAAAATCGTTAAACAATAATTAAATCTTTAATCATATGAAGTTCATTGTATCCAGTACTTTTCTGCTTAAAAACCTGCAGGCAATCAGTGGTGTTCTGGGATCCAACAATTCGCTGCCCATCCTCGATGATTTTCTTTTCAATCTTGATGGAGACGATTTGAAAATTACAGCTTCTGACATTGAAACTACCATGACGGTACAACTCAAAGTGACGATGTCCGATGAACCGGGTATTGTGGCAATTCCAGCCAAAATCTTACTCGAAACCCTTAAAACACTCCCCGACGTTCCTGTAACTTTCACCGTCGATCCTTCCACATTTGCCATCGAAATGCTTGCCGGTGAAGGTAAATACAAGATGAACGGTCACAATGGCGAGGATTTTCCCGAAACTCCTGGTGTTGAAGAGGGAAGTGAATTTAAAATCAATTCGATCGTGCTGTCAGAAGCCATTTCAAAAACCGTTTTTGCAGCCAGCAGCGACGAAATGCGCCCTGTAATGACAGGAGTTTTTCTCGATATGAAGCCCGAAAGCACTTCATTTGTGGCGACAGATGCACATAAGCTGGTGCGCTACACCAGGTTCGATATCGGTGTGGAACTTGAAGATTCGATCATTATCCCAACCAAACCTTTAAACCAGATCAAAAATTTGCTTGGCGCAGAAGACCAGGAAGTAAACGTTGTTTACAACAAGAAAAATGCTTTTTTTGCTTTTGGAAGAATTCAACTGATCTGTAAGCTCATCGAAGGAAAATACCCGAATTACACTGCCGTAATACCGTCAGACAATCCAAATAAACTGCAAATAGAGCGTGCTCCGCTCCTTAGCGCAATTCGCAGGGTTTCAATATTTGCCAACCAATCAACACATCAATTGCGGTTTTCGATTACCGGACGTTCTTTGGTCCTTTCAGCCGAGGACGTCGATTATTCCAATGAGGCCCGTGAAATCCTCAATTGCAATTATGATGGCGAAGACATGGATATTGGCTTCAACTCGAAGTTTTTACATGAAATGCTTAGCAACCTTGACTCACCGGAGGTTATCTTTGAAATGTCGCAACCAAACCGCGCAGGGTTGGTAAAGCCCGTGAATGAAGAAGAGCGCCCCAACGAAGACATACTCATGCTCATCATGCCGCTGATGCTAAACGATTAATTCACCTGATTTTCCCGGTATTCCCAATAATCTGACAAGCGCATTCAATGCTGCGTAATCTTAACTGCATGTCATGTCTATCATTGTAAACAAGATATCAAAACTTTTCGGTGAACAAAGAGCACTTGATGAAGTGAGTTTTCACATCGAACCCGGGCAGATAGTAGGTTTTCTTGGCCCTAACGGCGCCGGAAAGTCAACGATGATGAAAATTCTCTCTTGTTTCATACCCCCAACATCCGGGCAAGCTTTAGTGAACGGATTTGATGTCATGGAGAACTCGCTCAAAGTGCGCAAGGTGTTGGGTTATCTGCCTGAGAACAACCCGCTGTATACTGAGATGTACGTCAAGGAGTACCTTGAGTTTGTCGGTGGAATCTTTAAACTGCCTAACCTTGACAAGCGCATTGAAGAGATGATTGAGATGACCGGTTTACAGGTTGAAAGACACAAAAAGATCGGAATGTTGTCTAAAGGTTATCGTCAAAGAGTAGGACTTGCCCAGGCGCTGATTCATAATCCGCAGGTACTGATACTCGATGAGCCTACTTCAGGACTTGATCCCAATCAGATTGTCGAAATCAGGAATCTGATCAAAACCATAGGTCACAATAAAACCGTAATGCTTTCCACACACATCATGCAGGAAGTAGAAGCGATCTGCGATCGGGTGATTATTATCAACAAAGGGAAAATTGTTGCTGACGGAAAAATTGAAAATCTCCAGCAACAAAGTAAGGGAAAAGAGGTGCTGCTTGTTGAATTCAGCAAAAACATTGAGCAGGCTAAAATTCAGGCCATCAGTAATGTTAAAGTTTTAGAGAAATGTGGTGAGAATACATGGAAAATAACAACCTCAGGGGGAATTGATATCAGGCCGGCTATTTTTAAACTTGCAGTTGATCAGGACGCTACCGTGCTGACTCTTCAAAAGCAAGCCCACTCGCTGGAGCAGGTTTTCAGGGAATTGACCAATTAAATAAATTGATCGCTTCAGATACAATTAATCATAGTTTGAAATGAGTTCCTTGATGATAATACCTGTCAGTCAAACATATTTGGTGTTCAGGGTTTGCAGCAAGTTGGACATGCGACTGACTGAAAACATTCAGCTTTTTTAAAATTGTTCAATGCTTTTCCATCTTCTTATTAATTATTCCTATTTTTGCAGCAGATTTTAATCTGATTTTCAGATTAAACCAATGGAGAAATTTGATTGATTGCAACCATTAAAAAAAATGCTAAAACAATTCGTTTTAACAGCCTTCCAGTCATCATTTCCTCCAATTTTCGGATAAAACAAATTTAAAATCATCAACAAATGAGTTATTTATTTACGTCAGAGTCGGTGTCTGAAGGGCATCCCGACAAAGTCGCCGATCAGATTTCAGATGCTTTACTCGATGAATTTTTACGTCATGACCCCAATTCAAAAGTTGCATGTGAAACGCTGGTTACTACTGGTTTGGTAGTACTAAGCGGTGAAGTTAAAACCAATGGTTATGTTGAAGTCCAGGATGTTGCCCGCAATGTCATTAACAAAATCGGATACACCAAGCCATCTTACCGGTTTGATGGAAATTCATGTGGTGTGATCTCAACCATTCACGAGCAATCAGGAGATATCAACCAGGGAGTCGAAAGACCTGATGAAAAAAATCAGGGCGCCGGTGACCAGGGCCTGATGTTCGGTTATGCCGTGCGTGAAATGGACAACCTGATGCCTTTGCCGATTGAACTGGCACACATTCTTATGCAGCAACTGGCAGCAATTCGTCACGAAGGAAAAGTAATGACCTACCTCGGCCCTGACTCCAAGTCGCAGGTCACCGTTGAATATGACGACGACAACACACCGGTACGCATTGATACCATCGTAGTTTCCACACTTCACGATGAATTTGATACTGACCAGGCAATGTCCGCTAGAATCGAAGATGATGTAAGGAAATATCTGATTCCAAGGGCAGTTCAGGAAACACCGAAAAAATTCAGACATCTTTTCAAGGACGATTTTAAACTCCATATTAATCCTACGGGGAAATTTGTAACTGGTGGGCCACACGGCGATACCGGTCTCACCGGACGCAAAATTATTGTTGACACTTACGGAGGTAGAGTAGCTCATGGCGGCGGCGCATTTTCAGGCAAGGATGCCTCGAAAGTTGACCGTTCGGCGGCTTATGCCACTCGCCATCTGGCTAAAAACCTTGTAGCTGCAGGCGTAGCGGATGAAGTGCTGGTACAGGTGGCTTATGCCATCGGCCTTGCTAAACCAGTTGGTATTTTTATTAAAACTTTTGGAACAGCCAAAGTAACTGACGCTGACGGGAAGTTGATGAAGGACAGCCTGATCGCCAAAATTGTAGATGAAATTTACGATCTAACGCCATACGCCATTATCAACCATTTTGGGCTGAAAAATCCTATTTTCTCCCGGACAACAACTTACGGCCACTTCGGAAGAGATCACTACAAAGAGGATGTCGAAGTATATTTTGAAAATGACTCCACATTCAGGAAAACAGTTGACGGAAAAGAGCGGATTTTCAAAACTGTGGAGTTTTTCGGCTGGGAAAAGCTGGATTATGTGGATAAATTTAAAAAGGCGTTCAACATTTAGATGAAAAAAACCGGTTACTGAGGCTGGTTTTTTTATATGCTAAAGTATTTTATCAGAATAATTAGAGGGTAAAACAGTCAAAAGGATTTAACCTTCAAGCGATGGCGTACAATTTTCTAATGAATAACTATTGGATGATTACGACTTAATTGTAAATCCTGAGCGAAAAACCATCGTAAAAAGTCTGGTATGGAACCAGCGGATATGTTGCCGGGCCATTCTGAACTGTTCCGTCGATGATTAACCACTTTGACCCGGAACAGGTATCGACAACGAACAAGCTCGATTCATCAACGATAACTTTGGAACAAATTCTCACCGGGTCTAAAATACAACAACTGTCTGGTTTATAGGTTGGTGTGCGCTCAAAAGCTTTAAAATCCTCCAAAGTCAGCCGATAAACCAAGATACCGCGGCTTGGCTCGTTGGCATTGATGTAAGCGTATCCGCCAGGGCTGTTCAGAGAAATATATTCGGTGGAGTTGGGGTAAATAGTAATGTTGACGTAACCCGTCTGAATTGGGGGATCATCGTCGTTATTACACGCCGTCAGCAGGAGTAAACCCGTCAATCCCACAACTAAAAATAAACCAGTTAAAATTTTCGTTTTCAAAATTATTAGTATCAGAATTTTGGTCAAACGCTAATCCCGGTAATATATTTTTTCAATCGAATTACAGATGATCAGGTGCAGAAGTGTAACTTTGCTTTTTCTCGTAATACTGCTGGTAGCTCCAGGTTGCGCAAATCAGGGTATCAAAAAGCAAAGGGAAATGGAAAAACGGCTTGAGAAGGAAGAGAATGAACGGGAAAAAGCATACAGGGAGGTTAAAAAGCAACATTATCAGATGCAGACCAGGGAAACCCAATTACGGATGAAGGAATCTGAGAAAAGGTACAAGAAACAACTCAAAAAGCGAAGAAAAAATTAATCTTAATTATACAGCATGGTTTCAAATACAATGCGATTTTGAAAAAGCCAGTATCAATAAAAATCATCTTTTTGTTTGCACAGATCATCTGTTTGAACATGGGAATAACAGCCCAAAACAGGGATTATCTCTTTGATCTGATCACTTCTGAGAAGAGAACACTCAGTAAAGGGCTTTCTCAAAATACAGTTTATGCAATCGTACAGGACAGGCAAGGTTACTTGTGGATTGGCACCTGGGATGGACTCAACAAATACGACGGACTTAAATTTACTACATACAACAAGGAAAGTGGCCTGAGCAACGAGGTCATCAATTGTCTACTTGAATCTGATGATGGGAACCTATGGATTGGTACCGAAAACGGGCTTAACTATCTTGATCGCCGCAGCGGAGTCATCACTGTTTTCCAGAATAACCCGATTGATTCCACTACCCTGAGCGACAATTGGATAAATCACCTTTTCCAGGCGCCTTCCGGTAAAATTTATATCGGAACACGACGTGGATTTAATGTTTTAGACCCGGAAACGGGTAAAGTACAGCGGTATCAAAGCAGGGATGCCGCAAACCGCCGAACGAAAAGTAACAATGTCAGGTTTATCAACCGGTACAACGACGAATACCTTGTCGGGACTGATTTTGGACTCGTGAGATACAACCCGGGGACACATGAAAATATAAGATACCTCAATCGACCGGATGATTCTGCAAGCTTAAGCAATAACCAGGTAAACGTAATTTTTCCGGATTCCGGTGGTCGTGTCTGGATTGGTACAGAAAACGGGCTTAATATTCTCGATTGGGATAAAGGAACCTTCACAGTTTTTCTTCATGACCCCACTGATAACTCAAGTCTGAGTAACAATTCGGTTAAAACGATTTTTCAGGATAATGCCGGAGTGATCTGGATTGGGACTGATGGTGGCGGAATTAGTGTTTTTAATGATGATAAAAAGAATTTTAAAAGAATTATTAGTCAACCGGGATTGCCACATAGCCTTAATAATAACCGTGTTTATTCGATATTTCAGGATAAAACCGGTAATATGTGGTTTGGAACTTTTAAGGGATTGAATAAAATTAACCGGTTCACCAGGACTTTTAACTTGTTCACTCATTCACATGGCGCTCCAAATACAGTGGTGAACAACCTGATCTGGTCGTTTTGCGAAATAGAACCCGATGTGTTCTGGGTTGGAACTGATGACGGTATCAGCATCTTCGACCGCGTAAATAATTCATTCTCCTTATTTAGCCTTAACAACGGCCTTTCCAGCAAAAGAATCAGATCTATGATATTGGATGACCTTGGGAACATGTGGATTGGTACCCGGGATGCAGGGCTTAATAAATTAAATTTGGCGACAGGCAAAATAAAGCAGTTTCAACCTTCGATCCAATACCAGAACAGCCTTACGGATAATTTTGTGATCTCTCTCTTCAGGGATAAACGAGGGAAAATATGGGCAGGAACTCAGGGCGGTCTTAATTGTATTGACCCACAGACCGAGATAATCAAAATATTCCAAAACAATCCCGATGATAGTTCTTCCCTTTCTCATAATACAGTTTATCAGATTATTGAAGATAAAGAAGGGGTAATGTGGCTGGCGACCAATGACGGATTAAACCGCTACAACCCTGATTTGAATACTTTCACATCATTTAGGCATACAACAGGTCAGCAAGAAAATATCTCATCTAACAGGTTTTTTTGTTTGTTCGAAGACAGTGAACGGAACTTTTGGGTTGGAACTCGCGGAGGCGGGTTGTTATTATTTGACAGGGCAAGCGGCCGTTTTACTCAATCCTATACTGTTGAGGACGGATTACCTAATAATGTAATTTACGGCATTTTAGAAGATGAAGATGGTCTGTTGTGGATGAGCACCAATTGGGGGCTGTCGAGGTTTGATAAGCATAATAACATATTCGTTAATTATGATGTAACCGATGGCTTGCAAAGTAGCGAATTTAATGCACTGGCATTGCTCAAAAGCAGCAACGGACTTATGTTTTTCGGTGGAATGAATGGATTTAACCTGTTTCATCCTTCTGAAATACAAAGCAATCCTGACGTTCCGGATATCCTGATCTCAGGATTTAAATTGTTTAATATTCAGCAACCTGGTGAAATCAGGCATAAGGATACAATAGCCCTTAAAGCTGAGGATAATTTTTTCTCTTTTGAGTTTACGGCACTCGATTTTATAAACCCCCACAAAAGCCAGTTTGCCTATATCCTCGAGAACTATAACAATGACTGGACCTATGTTGACGGATCAAAAAATTTTGCTGAATACACCAAAGTGAATCCGGGTACATATTACTTCAGGGTAATCGGTTCAAGCAGCGATGGAGTATGGAACAAAGATGGTGTTGTAATCACTGTAATTGTCAGGCCTCAATGGCATCAGACCTGGCTTTTTCGCATTTCACTTTTCCTGATCTTGATGGCAGGAATATGGTACGTTGTTTACAGGCGTTATCGCTTTTTGCAAAAAAAGAACATGACAAACAATAAGATGTTACAAATCGAAAATCAATTGCTCGACATACAACAAAAAGCCTTGCGCCTGCAAATGAACCCGCACTTTATTTTCAATTCACTCAACTCTATCCAAAGTTTCATTTTATCCAAGGACATAGACCAAGCCGTGAACTACCTTAGCAGGTTTTCCCAACTCATGCGAATGATCATGGTCAACTCGACCGAATCAGTAATTCCTCTTTCAGAAGAAATACTCGCTATCAGTCATTACCTCGAAATAGAGAAACTCCGTTTCGACGACAAGTTTGCTTACACAATTAGCATCGCTCCTGAAATTGATGAGGAGTTTACCGGAATACCACCAATGATTATTCAACCCTACATCGAAAATGCTATTATTCATGGATTGTTGCACAAACCCGCTAAAGGGAGGATCGATATAAATTTTGAAAAAGAGGGAAGCAGTATCCATTGTATTATTGCTGATGATGGCATTGGGAGGGCAAAAGCAGAAGAAATTAAGAAACAGACTGGCTTGAATCAGAAGTCGAAAGGGATGATGATCTCTAAAGAAAGGTTAGATATTTTTAATAAAAAGGACCATGACCTTTTTTCGGTTAAAGTTACTGATTTGTTGGATGAAGCTGGAAACCCAGCCGGAACCAAAGTCGAATTATTCATTGCCTATCAGGAGATTTAAAGGTTGTTCATTCCATTAAAAAGTTATTTTTGCAATAAATAATCTGCATTGTTAACTTTTTCCGCTGGGAGGAGAGCAAGAAATTGATCAGAGCCGTTATCATTGATGATGAAAAGCAATCACGCAGTACGCTGACCAGTCTGGTTGAGCGTTATTGCCACAATGTAATGCTGGTAGGCGAAGCTGATGGTGTCCGCTCCGGAATGGAGGTGATAAAGAGTACTCAGCCCGACCTTGTTTTTCTTGATATTCAGATGCAGGATGGGAGTGGTTTTAAGTTGCTCGACTACCTTGATAAAATTGATTTTCAGATAGTTTTTACAACAGCATTTGATCAGTTTGCCATTAGGGCCTTTAAATACAATGCCCTGGATTACCTGCTTAAACCCATTATTCCTCAGGACTTGATTAATGCAGTGAACAGGGCGGAATACATTAAGGAACAACAAAAATATCTTGAAGGACAAAATATTGACGAACTTATCGAAGCGCATAAAAAGGCGACCGATTCACAAAAGATCACCCTCACAACTGCCGATAAAATCCATCTGATAATGGTAAACAATATAATAAGGTGTGAATCGGATAATTACTACACCAGGTTTTTCTTCACGGACGCGAAAACATTGCTTGTTTCAAAGACACTGAAGGAAACCGAAAAGTTGCTTCACGACTTCGATTTTATGCGTCCGCACAAGTCACATCTGGTAAATCTCCGCTATATCAAAGGATTTTTAAAACATGAAGGCGGTTTTATTTTGATGTCAGATGGCACCGAAGTTCCTGTTGCCCGAAGAAAAAAAGAAATGGTTCTTAAAATATTAAATCAATTGTAAATCAATATTATAAATAGATAATTAATACATTAACCCAGATTTGAACAAGAAAAATTTGTAAAGATATTAAAACGGCTTGTTGCAACCAATGGCTTTAGCTTTTACATCATAAATATCATTAATACAGTGGTTTAGAGGCTAAATCGTAGTTAGGTTAAAGGGATTTCCTCTAAACCGAAAACTTACATTTAAGAGCCGAAAACTGATTTTTTGGACAGGGTTCATTTGTGCCTTGTATTTTTACTTGTTCAAGTTGCGAAAAATAGTTTTTCAAAATGGAAGATTACATTTACTACTTAATGCTTGTTGTTTGGCTTGTTTTCTCATTTTATCAACAGAGTCAGAAGAAGAAGCGAAAAAAAGCTGAAATGGAAGCGGCTCAGGCCAGGCAGGAGCAGAACCGGCAGTATGATGAACAGAAACCGGCAGGAGCAGGCACAGAAGCGCCGCCAGACTCAGGATTCAAAAAGATACTCGAAGAGTTACTGGGAGAGGAAGAAGTATTAGTGCCAGAATATGAAACGAGGCCGGTTGAAGTAACCAGAAATTTTGATGAGGAGAGCGTCAGTGAAAGAAATGAATATCAGAAATACCTTGAGAGTAAAAGTTACAAGGAGGGCGAATCACTTGAGATGGGATACTTGTCAAGGAGTAGCCTGGAAGATAAGATCGTTGAACTGGAAAAGGACATGAAACTGCAGGAACATGAGTTGGAAGTGACTGAATCTCATTATTCAAGTGCGTTTAATTTGCGTAGTGCAGTGATTTACTCAGAGGTACTGAAACGAAAATATTAATTAAGTATCATTTTAAATAGAGGACTAAAAGAAAAAAGGTTTGGCCGTAAGATTTTTTTATTACTAATTTTACCGCCCTTTAGCAACAAAGTATAATCTAACGTAAAATTATATGATATGTTAAAACATTTACTTTTAACAATTGTAGGTTTGTTGGCAATCAACCTGTTGGCATTTTCCCAAACAGGCTCCATTCAAGGGCAGATACTTGATGCGGATACAAAAGAACCCATTCCGTTTGCCAACGTGGCGATTTATTCGGGAGGTAACCTTCTGACAGGTGCCACAACCGATTTTGACGGCAAATATGCTGTCAGGTCATTAAGACCCGGTAACTATTCAGTAAGGGCTTCTTTCGTTGGCTATCAGTCTCGAGAGATATCGGGAGTAGTTGTTCGTGCGGATCAAATTACCTTTTCGGACATTGAACTAAAGGCTACGGCTGAAGTTTTAGAGACAGTAGAGGTTACTGAATACAAGATACCGCTCATCTCCAAAGACCAGACAACATCCGGCGCCACCCTGACATCCGAGGAAATTGAAAAAATGCCCAACCGGTCAGCAACCTCAATTGCTACCACGGTGGGAGGTGTTTATTCAGATGCCGACGGCGGTAGCATCAGTATCCGTGGTCAGCGGCAGGAAGGGACAGTTTATTATATTGATGGAATGCGCGTATTGGGTTCAACCAACATGCCTGAGTCGTCCATCGAGCAGGTAGCTGTTATTCTTGGTGGTGTACCCGCTAGGTTTGGAGATGCTACGGGGGGTATTATCAGTTTGACAACAAAAGGCCCTTCTCGCGAATTCGGTGGCGGACTGGAGTTACAAACTTCCCAGTTTCTCGATAAGTTCGGCTATAATCGTCTTGGATTTAGTTTGCAGGGACCAATTCTGACAAAAAACCAGGATGGTAACAAATCCTCAATCCTTGGCTATTTTATTGCCGGCGATGTTGTTTACCGTGAGGATGGAAGGCCTTCAGTCAGCGGGTCGATTGACAAGGTAACGGATGAGTATCTTGCCTATTTGAAAGAAAACCCACTGCGACCCTCAGGAACAGGTTTCGGCTCATTCGATAACAGTTTGTTTACAAAAAAAGCGGATACCGAAAGCATTGAAAATACGCAGAATACAAACTCTCTTGATGTGAGTTTGTCAGGGAAAATTGATATCAAAGTTTCTCCCACGGTCAATATGTCAATTGGTGGCTCCTACAACGTACAGGATTACAAGGCGTTTCAGTATGCAGGCTCTTTGTTTAACTACGAAAATAATCCCCATGTTTACAATAATACATGGCGTGTTTATGGCAGGTTAACCCAAAGATTTTCAACTGACCGGGAGAGTAGTTCCACAATCAGGAATGTTTTTTATACGATCCAGGCCGACTACTCGAAATTTTATCAGGTGGTTGAGGATGATTCCCATCGTGACGATCTTTTCAAATATGGGTATTTGGGGAAATATGATACTTACAAGCGCAGGTCCTACGAGATTGGAACTGATACCGTTAATGGTCAGATTTATTCCAATGTTTGGGTGCAAAATGCTTTCCAGGATACTGCATTCACTTTCCAGCCTTACGAATTTAATCCTGTAGTAGCCCGCTATACGGAGCAGTATTATGAGTTTTATCCTGAGAAAGGCGATTGGAGAGATCCAGCTAATGGATACTGGCTTAATTCCAATCAGGTGCAACTTTATGGTGGTTTACTTAATGGACAGTCGCCTGATAATGTTTACACGATGTGGCAGGGTTTAGGGGCACAATACAATGGATACTCGGTAGCAAATAACTCACAGGTGGGGATTTCTGCCAATGCATCTGCCGACATCGGAAACCACGCGATTGAGTTCGGTTTGCAATACGAACAGCGCACAAATAGCTCTTATGGATATGGTCCTGTAGGTCTTTGGACTATGATGCGTCAGATCACCAATGCGCACATCAACGAATTGGATAAAAGCAGTGCACATCTTGTTGTGGTGGATGGTGTTTTTCAGGATACTATCAATTATGACCGACTCTATAGTTTCACGGATCAGCGGATTTTTGATATCAATCTCAGGGAAAGACTTGGATTGAATGTTCAAGGTACCGATTGGATTGACATTGATTCTTACGATCCAAACACCCAAACCATCAGTTATTTCGATGCCAATGGAAATTTAAATAAAAACATTCCTCTCAGAGGAGGTTTATCCATTGATATGTTCAGTCCCGATGAGTTGTTCAACGATGGTTTCAGCTATGTAAATTACTATGGATACGATCCTTATGGTAATAAACAATCAAGTCGTCCCGCGTTTGATGATTTTTTCAACAAAACAGAAAGCATCTTACTACCAAACGGGCAGACCAAATTCTATAATACACGGGATATTGGAGCATTCCAACCTATTTACATGGCAGGTTATATCCAGGATAAATTTGCATTCGACGATTTGATTTTTAACATTGGAGTTCGTGTTGACCGCTTTGATGCCAACCAGATGGTACTGAAAGATCCTTACCTGTTCTATTCAGCATATACTGCTGATGAGGTAAAAACAGTCGGTGGAAAGCAGGTGACCCATCCGGGTAGTGTTAGCGGTGATGCAGTGGTTTATATTGATAATAAAGACAATCCTTCAGAAATATTAGGATATCGCGAAGGAAGTGTATGGTACAATGCTACCGGTAGTGTTATTCAAAACCCTGAAATACTTGATGCAGGAAATGGCATTACACCGTACCTTGTTAACCCGGGGCAAAATCAAATTACATCAGATGTTTTTAAAGATTATGATCCTCAGGTAAGTGTAATGCCCCGTATTTCATTCTCTTTCCCGATTTCTGATGAAGCACTTTTCTTTGCTCACTACGATATTCTTACCCAGAGGCCAACTTCTGCATTGAGAATGGATCCAACGGATTATTTTTTCATTGCACAACGTGGAAGTATCAATAATCCCAATCTAAAACCTGAAAAAACCATTGATTATGAACTGGGCTTCCAGCAAAAGATAAGCAATTCATCCTCTCTTAAATTATCAGCATTCTATCGCGAAATGCGCGATCAGATTCAATATTTCCGCTACACAGGTGCTTACACAGGAGCTACTTCACTTTACGATAGTTACACCAATCTCGACTTTGCAACAGTTAAAGGGTTGACTGTTGAATATGACCTGAGAAGAACAAGCAATGTTAGAGCAAGGGTAAGTTACACGCTTCAGTTTGCTGACGGAACCGGGTCAAGTCCGAATACTGCTGCTGCACTTGTCAGCGCAGGCTTACCAAACCTCAGGCAGGTCTTCCCGTTGGATTGGGACAGGAGGCATTCTTTTAACATAAGTCTTGATTACAGGTTTGGCGAAGGGAAAGGATATACCGGGCCAACCTCTACCAAGCAGATTAAAGGTACAGAACAGGTTAAAACCATTCAATGGTTGCAAAATACAGGCGCCAACTTTACGCTTAGCGGCGGTTCGGGAACACCTTTCACAAGGTCAGATAATATCATTGGAGTGTATGCCGGTGGCGGTGGTTATCAGCTGGACGGATCCATAAATGGTTCACGTTTGCCCTGGCAGTTTCGAATTGATGCTCGTTTAGACAGAGATATTCAGGTGTCGAAAAAGCCCAATGCTACCACATACCTTAACGTTTATCTGCAATTTTTAAACCTTCTGGATACCAAGAACATCATCAGCGTTTATCCTGCCACAGGAAGTCCGGATGATGATGGTTACCTCACTGCTCCTGAATGGCAGAGTAACATCAATACATCAACTGACCCGGAAGCTTACCGCGATCTGTATGCATTGAGGATGAATTCGCCATTTAATTACAGTTTACCCCGCCAGATAAGGCTTGGTGTTGTTTTTAACTTTTAGATCAATTTTTTCAATCGCTTGATTTTATGAATAAAGCAAATAATAAAATAAGTATAGAGATGAAAAACATTTTACACACGCTGTTGGTGTTTGCTGTGATGAGCTTAATTGTCCAGCAGGGCTATGCAGAAAAATATGTTAACGAAGAAAAGTCCAGGGAGATTAAAGCCAGTGCAGCAGGATGTCCTGCAGGTGCAGGTTTTGCTTTCCTTGACGTAAATAATGTTCGTGCCCGAATCAATACTGGCGGAGATATGTGGTGGAATTTCGACAGGGCACAATATTATGTACCCGCCAACACAGAAAAAACCTCCATGTTTTCTGCTTCTCTCTGGATTGGTGGTCTTGACGTTAACGGTCAGTTGAAACTTGCCGCTCAGCGTTACAGGCAGGTTGGTATTGATTATTGGCCAGGCCCCCTTTCGATGGTTGATGCATCCATAGATGAAGAAACCTGCGCCCAGTATGATCAGATGTTCAGAATGACCCGTCAGATGGTGGATGACTACCTTGCATGGTGGAACAGCACAAATCGTGCTGAAGAGTTTCCCGGCTATGTAATCCCCGATGAAATCCTGAATTGGCCGGCACACGGCGACGTAGCCAAAGGACAAAGTTATTACCTGGCGCCTTTTGTGGATACTGACGGTGATGGAAATTACGATCCGACACAAGGCGACTATCCCTATTATGATATAGACAATAGCCTGTGCCGCACCCAAACCCCTACAATGGATGCCCAGTTTTACCATCCTGACGATCCTGAAAACTGGAAGTATGGGATTCTTGCCGACCAGGTCATTAAAGGCGACCAAACACTTTGGTGGGTTTTTAATGATAAAGGAAATATCCACACTGAAACCAAGGGAGCGGCTATTGGTTTGGAAATCAGAGGCCAGTCTTTTGGCTTTGCTACAAATGATGAAATTAATAACATGACCTTTTACAGTTATGAAATCATTAACCGTTCAACTTTTTCGTTGACCCAAACCTATTTTAGCCAATGGGTTGACACTGACCTTGGCTACGCCTGGGACGATTATGTAGGTTGTGATGTGGGAAGAGGACTTGGTTATTGCTACAATGGTTTCCCAATTGACGGAACCGGTGAGGTTGAAGCCTATGGGGAACAACCTCCTGCCATCGGAGTGGACTTCTTCCAGGGGCCATATATGGATCCGGATAATACCGATAATCCAAAATTTATTTTTGTTACCAATGCACAGGGAGATACTATTGATCAAATTCAAATTTGTGATGTAAGTATCAATGGTGTGAACTTTGGTGATGGTATTGTGGATAATGAGCGTTTTGGTATGAGAAGATATGTTTACCACAATAACACTTCACCCAACCCGGCAACTACCGACCCGAGTTTAGCACCGGAATATTACAACTACCTCAGAGGAATCTGGAAAGACAATACTAAAATGTCCTATGGCGGAACTGCACATGTGAGCGATGCAGCAGCAGTTGGTCCTGATTGTGACTTTATGTTTCCAAGCGATACTGACCCGTGCAACTGGGGTACTGGAGGCGTGCCACCCAATGATGGTTTTAACCAGGATGGCAAATACTGGACAGAAGAAACCCAAAATAATCAACCCGGTGACCGTCGTTTCATGCAGTCTGCCGGCCCGTTTACCCTGGAACCAGGTGCTGTTAACTACATCACTGTGGGTATCCCCTGGGCACGTGCTACTACCGGTGGTCCCTGGGCTTCAGTAGAATTATTGCGAGTGGTGGATGATAAATGCCAGGCCTTGTTTGATAACTGCTTTAAAGTGCTTGATGGGCCGGATGCTCCGGACCTTTCCTTTCTTGAAACAGATCGCAAGCTCATTGTCTTTATATCCAACCGTAAAGGATCAAACAACTACAAAGAATCTTACTCAGAAATTGATCCTAACATTCAATTATTGGAGGATTCTATCCCATTACCTCAAAATGTCGAAGATTCATTGAGAACCTATTTCTTTGAAGGTTACCAAATCTACCAGCTTCGCTACCCGGAAGTTAGTGTCGAAAGCCTTGATGATCCTGACCTGGCTCGCCTGGTGGCTCAGTATGATATCAAAAATGGAATTTCCAAGTTAGTCAACATTTATTTCGACCAGTCCATAGGGTTTAGTGTTCCGGTAGTTGAAGTTGTTGGACGTGATGAAGGGATTAGCCACTCCTTTGAATTAACACAAGACGCCTTTGCTGAAAAAGATCCTAAGTTGGTCAATCATAGGCAGTATTATTTCATGGTGTTGGCTTACGCGTTCAATGAGTATTCGCCTTACAGTGAAGAACCCGGCGTTCTTAACGGTTTGTTTGGGCAAAAAAGACCTTACCTGGCCGGAAGGAAGAACATAAAAGTTTACACGGCAATTCCTCATAAAACCGTTGGTGGAATGGAGTTGAATTCCGAATATGGAGACGGCTTCCCAATTACCCGATTGCAGGGTCAGGGTAACGCCGGTGTGGGGATTGACATGAGCCCTGAAAGCATTCAGGAATTGCTTGCTAAACCACCTATTGAATATCCAAATTACGTTAATCCTCCCTATGGCATTAAGTCGTTGCAACAAAAACTGATTCCTTCTACGGTTATAGGCGATGCGAACTATCCGATAGTTTACAACCCGAAATATCTTCAGGGCAAAGGTCCATTAAAAGTTAAGGTTGTAGATCCAATGAACATTAAAAGCGGGAAATTCAGGGTTGAACTTTTCGATGTGGAAATGCCATTTACAGTGTCAACTGCCAACGATACAATTTATGACACGCTTACAATTGCCAGAGCAAACTGGAGACTTATTGATGAGGGTGGTAATAGTTGGATATCAGACACTACTATTGACCAACGAAATGAACAGATAATTCCAGAACTGGGTGTATCTGTGAATATGGAACAGATTGCTTTCCCCGGAGAAACAAATGCTGTAAATAATGCTTTTATCAAGTCAGAGATCATCTATCAGGACAGCTCGCAGCTTTGGTTCTCTGGTGTACCTGATTTTGATGTTCCTTCAAATCCGCTCAACTGGATAAGATCAGGTGTTTATGTTGACGGAAACAGCCCGTATAACGACTGGAATATGAGCGCCGACAGCCCACTTGATGCCGGGCAGTATTATGAAAAAGTTATCCCGATGACTGTCAGGATATTTGGTGAGGACTTGACCGGAGGAACATGGGCGCCTTTCCCACTGGTTGCTACACGGATTAATATGGATTATGGTCATGGTCCTGCACCAACTGGATCAAAACCTGCAGATTTAAAAAATATTTCCAGTATTGATGTTGTACTTACAAGTGACAAATCACAATGGACCAGATGCCCGGTTGTGGAATTGTGTCCTGACCCAATGCTCGCTGAAGGAAATGCACCTCAATATACCTTGCGTCGTTCACCTTCAGTGAACAAGGATGGAGTATTTGCTGACCCGCAGGCCGCACCAAGTATGGATCCTGCTGATGCAAATTACGTCTCTGCAACAGGAATGGGCTGGTTCCCTGGTTATGCAATTAATTTGGAAACCGGTGAAAGGTTAAATGTAATGTTTGGTGAAAACTCCTGGCTTGCTGGCGACAATGGAAGGGATATGCAATGGAACCCTACTTCCACAGTAGTAAATGAAACAAATTTTGCCCCGGTATTAGGTGGTATGCATTATCTCTATGTTATGGATAATCGCAAGGTTATCATTGGATCTGGAGCAAATGCTTTTAACTTCGATTTTACTGCCTATGATGCTGGTGTGAAACTGTATCATACGTTCAAAATCAGTTCAGACTCCCTACCTATCGGTACCGTGGTTCTCCCGGCAATTTACCAGAGTTGTCAGTGGGTTAATATCCCGTTAAAAGCTGAAAATCAACCCTGGTTGCCTGCCGGCAATGATGCAACCATAAAAATTAGGGTTGGGAAACCATATCAGCGGTATTTATCTAGAGCAGTGGAGCCAGACAATCCTGTGAATACGAACAATTTTAATCCGGCTTATGAATTTGAGACTACCGGAATGGAGGCTGTACCGTTCTCAGCACAACAAAATGATCAGCACCTTGACATGATCAATGTAGTACCAAATCCTTACTACGCTTATGCCGATGGGCCAGGTTATGAACGAAATCAACTGGATACCAGGGTAAAGATTATCAATCTTCCACCTCGTTGTACTGTCACAATCTACAATATCAGCGGGACACTCATACGACAGTATAACGTTGATAAAACAGGCATTCCCAACCCACGGGCCTCCACTAATGGCGAGGATACAGATGCACAGACCTCTATTGATTGGGATCTGAAAAACTTTGCCGGAATTCCTATTGCCGGAGGTATTTATTTGATTCATGTCAAAGAATCCGGCGGCCGCAACGGTGAGCGCGTGATCAAATGGTTTGGCACAATGAGACCTATTGACCTGAATACGTTCTAATGATAAATAGATTGGAAATTTTAAATAACTAAGAATTATGAAAAATTTTTATAGATACACAGTCGCAATTCTTTTATCGGTGGCTTTCCTGCTTCCTATCCAAAACCTGGTTGGCGGTAACCCGGACCGCTCTGGTCAGGCCGGTGCTTCTGAACTGCTGATCAACCCTTGGGTTGGAAGTTCTGGTTGGGGTGGTGCAAGTATAGCCTGTTCAAGGGGTCTTGAATCAATATATACGAACGTTGCCGGAACCGCCTTTACTAAAGGAACGGAATTGATTTTTGCCAACACCAATTATCTCAAAGGTGCTGACATCAATATTATGAACTTTGGGTTTTCACAGCGCGTTGGTGAAGCTGGCGCATTATCAATAGCCATCATGTCAATGAACTTTGGTGATGTCAACAGAACTACCATTTTAAATCCTGATCCGACAGATGCCAATATTGGAACATTTGCACCTAACCTGCTTAACATAAGTATTGCATATGCTAAAGCATTTTCAAACAGCATATATGGCGGTTTCAACCTGAAGATTATCTCCGAATCTATCGCTGACCTGAGTGCCCAGGGTATTGCCATCGATGCAGGTATCCAATATGTAACAGGACCCCAGGAGAATGTGAAATTCGGTATTGCCCTGAAAAATGTTGGTCCTACAATGAAATTCTCAGGTGATGGATTAACCTTCAGAGGTTTCTACAATCAGTTTTCACGCACTTCACCCACTTTTGTGCAGCCATCCTCTGAATTTGAACTCCCGGCTCAACTTTCAATCGGTGGAGCTTACGACTTCCTTTTTAGCGAAAACAGATTTACTTTGGCGGGTGCTTTCATTTCAAACTCATTTACAAAAGACCAGTTTACCCTCGGTGGCGAATTTGCGCTAAAATCTTACCTTGTGCTTCGTGCAGGTTATACTTACGAAGATGGAATCACAAGTAAGAGCGAGAGGACCACAGTATTCACAGGACCAAGTGCAGGCTTGTCAGTTCAGATTCCACTTAATAAAGAGAAAGGATCAATTTTTTCGGTTGATTATTCTTACCGTGATACCGATCCTTTCAGTGGCGTTCATAGCATTGGAGCACGAATTAGTCTTTAAAAAAAAGTTGCAGCCTAGGTAAATAGTATTTACTTTTGCAAAAAATTTCAAGGCCCTTTTTTCGGAAAGGGTCTTTTTCTATTATTAAGATGAATTAAAATTCTTCAAAAATTCGGATTATGACTGGAATTAAATATTATAGCGAAGAGGGCTTAAGAAAGCTTGAGGAGGAGTTGCAAAATCTTATTTCTATTGAGCGACCTGCTATCTCAAGGCAAATTGCTGAAGCACGTGACAAGGGTGATCTTTCGGAGAACGCTGAATACGATGCTGCCAAAGAGGCACAAGGAATGCTCGAGATGAAAATTTCAAAACTTGAAGAACTGATTCGTAATGCCAGGGTCATCGATGAATCAAAACTTGACACTTCAAAAGTCCTTATTCTTTCAAACGTCAAAATAAAAAATCTGAAAAATAATGCCCAGATGACCTACACCATCGTTCCCGAAAGTGAAGCCGACCTGAAGGCAGGAAAAATATCGGTTAATTCACCCATAGCTAAAGGTCTGTTGGGAAAAAGAGTGGGTGACACGGTTGAAATACAGGTACCTGCAGGGATGATTACCTTCGAAGTCATTGATATTTCACGATAATTAACCTTTTATTTTCAACATTTAAAATGCTAAATGATTGGTCGTTTAGCATTTTTTTTGGAATTGTGTTACTTTTGCTAAATACAATCAAAATTACGAACCATGAGCACAATTTTCACTAAAATTATCAACGGAGAAATTCCTTGCTACAAGATTGCTGAAGATGAAAAGTACTTCGCTTTTCTGGACATTAACCCCTTGGCAAAAGGACATACCCTGGTAATTCCAAAAGCTGAGATAGATTACATCTTTGACCTCGATGAGCAAACACTGACAGGGATGTTTGCATTTGCTCAGAAAATTGCAAAGGCCATTGAAATAGTTGTTGAGTGCCAAAAAATCGGAATTGCCGTTATTGGCCTTGAAGTGCGTCATGCCCACGTACACCTCATCCCAATCAGCGGTATTTACGACATTGATTTCAGTAAGCCTAAACTAAAACTATCAAAAGAGGAGTTTGAATTTTTAGCTGCCAAAATACGTCAGGGTATTACACTTTAACTGACATTAAATACGCAATGAAAAGGAGATATGATTTTCTCATAATTGGCACAGGTATAGCGGGTTTGAGCTATGCTTTAAAGGTCGCCGCATCAGGTTCCGTTTGTATTATCAGTAAAGCCGAGGCAAAAGAAACAGCAACGCGCTATGCACAGGGAGGCATTGCAGCGGTAATGTACACACCAGATACTTACGAGAAACATATCAACGATACAATGGTGGCCGGTGATGAATTAAATGATCCGAAAATTGTTCGTATTACCATCACCGAGTCAACTGACCGGATCAAGGATTTGATAGAGTGGGGGGTGGTCTTCGACAAGACTGCTTCCGGGCGTTTCGATCTTGGGCGGGAGGGCGGCCATTCTGAACGCAGGGTCTTACATCACAAGGACAGCACGGGAATGGAAATTCAGAATGCGTTACTATATGAAGTAAAGCGCCATCCAAATATTCATTTATTCGAAAATCATTTTGCAGTAGAAATTATCACCCAGCATCACCTCGGTCAAAAAATTACACGCCGTAGTCCGGACATTGAATGCTACGGAGCTTACGTTTTGGATGTAAAAACCAATATTGTTGATTCTATTTTGGCTAAAGTTACCATGTTGTCGACCGGTGGTATTGGCAATGTGTACTCCTCAACAACTAATCCCACTGTAGCCACAGGAGATGGAATAGCTATGGTTTACAGGGCAAAAGGTTTGGTTGAAAACATGGAGTTTATTCAGTTTCATCCAACAGCACTATACAATCCAAAGGAGAAACCCAATTTTCTGATTACTGAGGCGCTTCGTGGATTTGGCGCAGTACTAAAAAATTCAAAAGGGCAGGAATTCATGCAAAAATATGATGAGCGTGAGTCTCTCGCACCGCGGGATATTGTTGCCAGGGCTATTGACACCGAAATGAAAATAAGTGGCTTTGATCATGTATTTCTTGATTGTCGTCATCTGAACAAAGATGATTTAATCAACCATTTTCCGACAGTTTACGCCAAATGTCTCAGTATCGGGATTGATATTACAACCTCAATGATTCCGGTTGTTCCGGCAGCACATTATATTTGTGGAGGCATAAAAGTGGATGAATATGGACGCAGTTCTATCAGGAACCTTTATGCCAGTGGAGAATGTGCTTCAACAGGATTACATGGTGCAAACAGACTTGCTTCAAATTCTTTGCTCGAGTCATTGGTTTTTTCACATAGGGCAGCCATGGATTCTATCCATGTTTTTAAGCAAATACAACTCAACGATCAAATCCCAGACTGGTCTTATGAAGGAACTGTTATGAACGAGGAAATGGTGCTTATCACGCAAAGTATTAAGGATTTACAAACGATAATGAGCAGCTATGTTGGAATTGTGCGTTCAAACCTCAGATTAAAAAGAGCTTTCGACAGGCTCGAAATACTTTACAAAGAAACCGAAGAATTGTTTAAAAAATCAATTCTTTCACAAGATATCTGTGAGTTAAGAAACCTGATTAATGTTGCCTATCTGATTATTAAAATGGCGATGAACCGCAAAGAGAGCCGCGGTCTTCACTACTCATTGGATTATCCCCGCCAATTGCCTTCGCTCAATTTACCTCACCCAGAACCTTAACAACAAATGAACCGGCATCATTTTATTGAGCTCTTAAACGACAATATGTTACTACAGCCGTCCGAGAACGACCAGTTGAAAGAGATTGTTCAGACTTATCCTTATTTTCAGTCGGCACAGGTTATGTATTTTTTATCCTTGCTTAAGAACGATAACATTCATTATCACAACAGGTTAAAGATGGCATCTGCCTACATTGGAGACCGTGGAATATTAAGACAGCAAGTGGAGAAAATTAAAAAGAAGATAAGCTTTAGTGTTAACCAATTTGACCGCTCAACATTAGAAAATCAGCCTGCTAAAAGCATTTCAGGTAATGATGTAGATGGCACAATTAAACCTTCAGCAACTGATGCGGATAACCTTAAGGACGTTTCAACGCTGGATGAAATCGTAAATGTTGAATCAATTATTGGAGTTCAGGACAATAGCCGGTTGACCGGTGAGCTCACAAAGACAGCAAATCAATCAAAATCTAAAGAAGAATTGATTGATCAGTTCATCGAAAATGCACCACGTATTATCCGCTCTAAGAGCGATTTTTTCGACCCGGATGAAATTGCCAAAAGTAGTCAGAAAGATAATGAGCAGATTGTGAGTGAAACACTTGCTCAAATCTACCATAAACAAGGTAAAACGGATAAAGCAATAAAAATTTATCGGAAATTAACTGTTACCAATCCGGAAAAAAGTAGTTACTTTGCAGCCCTAATTGAAAAAATTATAAGCGAACAAAACTTAAACACTTGATAATATGGGACTTTTCATTCTTTTCACAGTAATAATCCTTATCGCAGCAGTACTTATCATTTTGGTGGTTTTGGTACAGAATTCAAAAGGAGGAGGACTTGCATCAAATTTTGCCAGCTCAAATCAATACATGGGTGTAAGAAAGACCGCCGATTTTCTGGAAAAGTCAACCTGGACTCTTGCAGTGGTAATGCTGGTTTTTGTGTTAGCCTCTTCGAAAGCAATTCCAAAATACCAAAGTACTGATGTTCAAGCAGTAGAAAGTGAAATTATCGAATCGATCGAGAAAATGCCGGTTCAGGCTACCGAGCCTTTTGATCCAGGTCAGGCTGAGCAAGGTACTAAAACTGAAGAAGTGCCAGCTGAAGAAAATTAGCATAAAGACATAGAGTGCTTTCGCTTTCCTTGAATGTCAGAATGTCATAAACGTTCTGACATTTATATTTTACCTATCTTCCCTCCCCAGTTTAACGGATACCAATCAAGACTAAATCCCTTAAGGAAAAACCTAACGATTGTCGGGTCAGACCAAGAAAGTGGTTGTCGTTATCATGACAAGGAATCAAATTCTCACTGACATGATTTCTTATGTCGATTGTCAATCAATGATGAATACTGCCTTTTCGTGCTTTGGCACAAATTATGATTAGCCCGCCGCAGTCAATACTGAATAATAATTTAAACATTTTAAAAATTAACAAATATGACAAAAGTGAACATCAAACCATTAGCCGACAGGGTTGTGATTGAACCTATGCAGGCCGAGCAAAAAACCGCCGGTGGAATCATTATTCCCGACACAGCAAAAGAAAAACCACAACGCGGAACTGTTGTGGCTATAGGACCTGGTAAAAAAGATGAACCCCTTACAGTGAAAGTTGGTGATGTTGTTCTTTACGGAAAATATGCCGGAACGGAGATCAATATCAATAACAACGATTACCTGATCATGAGGGAATCAGACATTGTCGCAATCATCTAATCTGGAGTAATTAATTAAAAACAATAAAAATTTTATCAAAATGGCAAAAGACATCATTTATAATCTCGAAGCGAGGGAAGCATTAAAAAAGGGCGTTGACGCACTATCCAATGCTGTAAAAGTAACATTAGGCCCAAAAGGTCGTAATGTGATCATTGACAAATCATTTGGCTCACCAACTGTTACCAAAGACGGTGTTACAGTGGCAAAAGAGGTGGAGTTGAAAAATCCTGTGGAAAACATGGGTGCTCAAATGGTAAAAGAAGTTGCATCCAAGACCAATGACCTGGCTGGTGATGGCACAACCACAGCAACTGTTCTTGCCCAAGCTATTTTTACAGCAGGGATCAAAAACGTGACTGCTGGTGCCAATCCGATGGATCTCAAGAGAGGTCTCGAAAAAGCTGTAATCGCAGTGATTGAACATTTGAAAAAGCAATCAAAAGAAGTTGGCGACAGCAACCAGATGATTGAACAGGTTGCTTCGATCTCTGCCAACAATGACCATGAAATCGGTAAACTCATTGCCGAGGCCATGTCGAAAGTAAAAAAAGAAGGTGTAATCACAATCGAACAAGCCAAGGGTACCGATACTTATGTTGACGTTGTGGAAGGGATGCAGTTTGACCGTGGTTACATTTCTCCATACTTTGTAACCGATACAGAGAAAATGGAAGCTGTTTATGAGAACCCGTTCATTTTGATTCATGACAAGAAGATTTCTGTTATGAAAGACCTTCTGCCAATTCTCGAAAAGGTTGTGCAGACCGGCCGTCCGTTGCTGATCATCGCCGAAGATGTTGAAACTGAAGCACTGGCTACCCTGGTGGTTAATAAACTCCGTGGTGGGCTGAAGGTTGTGGCTGTGAAAGCTCCGGGATTTGGTGACAGACGAAAAGAGATGCTTGAGGACATCGCTATTCTTACTGGCGGAACCGTAATTTCGGAAGAAAGAGGTTACAAACTTGAAGATACAACACTCGATTCACTTGGTCATGCTGAGAAGGTTACTATTGATAAAGAAAATACGACCATTGTAAGTGGCAAAGGTGAAAAAGCTATGATTGATGGACGAGTTGCCCAGATCAAGAAACAGATTGAATCTACAACTTCGGACTATGACAAAGAAAAGTTGCAGGAAAGGCTTGCAAAACTTGCCGGTGGCGTTGCAGTGATCTATGTTGGTGCAGCCAGTGAAGTGGAAATGAAAGAGAAAAAAGATCGTTTTGACGATGCGCTTAATGCAACACGTGCTGCCATTGAAGAAGGAATAATCCCCGGCGGCGGTGTCGGTTATCTGCGTGCCATCTCATCGCTTGATAATCTCAAAGGTGAAAATGAAGACCAGACAACAGGTATTGCTATCCTCAAGAGAGCGCTTGAGGAGCCGTTGCGCCAGATCGTCGAGAATGCCGGCATGGAGGGTTCAGTGATTGTGAACAAAGTGAAAGAGGGCAAAGATGACTTTGGTTTCAATGCCCACACCGAAGTTTACGAGAGCCTCTACAAAGCGGGTGTTATTGACCCCACTAAAGTTGCCCGTGTAGCGCTTGAAAACGCCGCATCAATTGCCGGAATGTTGCTCACTACCGAATGTGTGCTTGCCGAAAACAAGGACGATAAAGAATCAGGAATGCCCGGTGGAATGCCCCCCGGAGGTATGGGCGGCATGGGTGGCATGTACTAAAATAATAAAACCTCCAATAATAAAAAAAGCTCTCCGTCAGGAGGGCTTTTTTGATTTAAAGAAGAAAGTTTTACTATTTTTCATTGCTGGCATAATGATCTCCATTGACCGGGATTTTGAATCTTATCAATGTACCTGAGAACTCTTCGGATTCAACTTCAATGTAACCACCCATCTCCTTTGCAATTCCGAGAGAAATCGAAAGGCCCAGTCCAGTTCCCTTTCCCAGGGTTTTTGTAGTGTAAAAAGGCAGGAATATGTTTGTTTTAATCTGGTCAGGAATGCCAATACCATTGTCAATAACCTCCACATTGATGAAACCGGAATCAAGGTAACTTTTTACCTTCATTAGTTTGTTAAATGGTTGTTTGGCAATGGAAGCTCTTTCCTCGATAGCATCTTTTGCGTTGTTGAAAAAATTGACCACAACCTGCTCAAATTTGTATGGATTACCAAGCACCTCCGGGATACTCCGGTCGAGATCAAATTCAACTTTGATCTGGTAATCTGAAAATTTAGTACGTGCCAGTATGAATGCTTTTTCGATACTTTGGTTCACATCAAAAAGTTCCTGAATTTGCATTTGCTGACCACGGGAAAACTTACTAATCTCGCTGATGATCAATTTAATCCGCTTTATATCTTCATGAATATCAATGATGGTTTGGCTAATATAGTGGCGGTTGGGTTCAGCTTCCTGGTTTTCAAGTTGTATGCTTTCTGTGGCAAGTGATATGTTCTGAAGCGGTTGTTTGATTTCATGAGCAATGCCTGATGCCAGTTCCCCAAGCGAAGTGAGACTTGACTGATGCACAATAACTTGTTGCTGTTCATTCGCTTTTTTGACCGCGTCTGCAATTTTAATTTCAAGCTGCTTATTTACTTTTTTCTTGATGCGGTACCTCGAGTAAAATATGATCACCAAAGTGAAAACCACAAGTATGGTCAGCCAAAAAAAAACTTGTCTTGTTTTTAATGTTTCGATAGCAACACGCTGTTCGAGGATTTCTTTCTCTTTTTTCTCCACCTCATACACGATCTGCAGGTTTTTAATTTGCATACTTTTTTCAATACTTAGCAGGCTGTCTCTTATCATTGAGGCTGCTTTGTAATATTCTAAAGCCTTCATATAATCCCCAGTGGATTCGTGCCAAGTGGAAAGATAGGTTTTAGCTTTCTGGATATTCTCTTTCGAGTCGATCAGCTCGGCAAGTTCAAGGGCTTCTTTAAAATGGCTGTAACTTTCTGTATACATTTCCATTTTAAGCCGGGCATCACCCATGTTCAGTTTTGAAACAACAATTCCCTGTTTGTTGTCAATAGAATAGTAAAGGGCATTACTCTTGTCGAAGTATTGCAATGCTTTATAGAAATCCCCATCCACCAGACTGATTACCCCCAGGTTAGTATAAATGGCGGCTATATTGCTGACATCACCCATTCGCTCCTTGATGGGCAATGCTTCGTTGAAGAACTGCCTTGAATGCTCATAGTTCATCATATCCATGCTAATCACACCCAGATTTATAGAAGTGTTAGCGTAGGAGTTGGTATCGTTCATTCTCTTGTAAATTTCTCTCGACCTGATGTAGTATTCCAGGGCTTTATCATTCTCTTTCAGGTTATTGTAAATATTCCCGATATTTAGGTACGAAATGGCAATGCCACGTGTGTTTTCAGTAGCTTCATTGGTTTTCAGCTGATTAAGGTGGTTTTGGAGCGCAAGGTCATAGTAACCCAGACGGTTATATACTACCCCAACATTGTTATAGCTGGCGGCAAGTTCATCAGTATTATTAATCTCGATATTAATCCGGAGGGCCATTTTGAAATATTCGAGTGCATTGGCAAGGTCGCTTTGACGGTAGTATGCTTTTGCTATCTCCTTAGCAGCCGCAGCTATTAGCTTTTTATTCTGCAATTTTTCAGCTATAATCAGTGCTTCTTTTCCGTATTCAAGTGATTGACTGGCTGATGTTGGCATCTGGTGGCGCGCCAATTCAAGTAAAGCTTCAATACGGGGCTCACCGGCAAATTGATTGGAGGAGAGTAACCGTTCAAGACTGTCAACAGATGCAGAATAAGTGGCCAGAGAAGATGTAAAAAAAGTAATGATCAATATTACAAATTTCATTTTTAAATGTTTTATTTCAAATATTAAGAGTGTAGGATAGAGCAGCGACCTTGTATTTTATGAATAAGGACAAATTTACCATCATTTTGTAAACGGTACTTTGAAATTAAAAAATATGCGTTAAATTTGTTGCTCATTATTAACCAATAAATCTTAAAACTATGGCAGGAGTTAATAAAGTTATCCTCGTTGGAAATTTGGGCAAAGACCCTGAGGTGTTAACCTTTGAGAACGGAGTAAAGAAAGCTGCATTTTCTCTGGCTACTTCCGAATCCTATAAAGATAAGGATGGCAATAAAGTTGATCAAACCGAGTGGCACAATGTAGTACTATGGCGCGGACTGGCAGAAATTGCAGAAAAATATTTGCGCAAAGGAAACTCCATCTACCTCGAGGGTAAGATCAAAACTCGTTCTTATGAATTAAACGGAGTAAAGAAATACATCACCGAGATCTATGGTGATACAATGCAGATGCTCGGGAAGAAAGAACAGCAGGATGGAGCACCTTACCAGCCACAAAATCTTCCCGAAAGAAATATTGAGGAATTACCTCCCCCGGAAGAAGGCCCGACAGATGATCTTCCTTTTTAGTTCATTTGGCATAGGTTTGCAGAAAGATGTATTTTTGCACCCGCTTCAGTGCTTTTTTGTCTAACTAATTATTTGAAGTTTTGGAAGATACAGATAGCGATCCTTATGCGGGTACTCTTATGATTGCAGCTGATGTAATATTTCAGCCGCTAAGTTTGCCCGTTGTCATCGGTTTGGTAGTGATGTTGATTCTTATTTTCTGTTCTGCACTCATCTCAGGCGCCGAAGTGGCTTTCTTTTCGTTGGGTCCTTCTCAGGTCAAAACAATCCGTTCTGAAAAATTGAAAAACGGTGAAAGCCTTCTTGAGTTGCTTGAACAACCTAAAAGACTGCTGGCTACCATTTTAATTGCCAACAACTTTGTTAATGTAGCTGTCATCGTTTTATCTACTTTCATTATCTCCGATCTTGTTTACCTGGATAGTAATCCTGTGCTAGCATTCCTCCTCCAGATTATTGCAGTTACAGCGCTGTTACTCATTTTTGGTGAAATCATGCCAAAAATCCTTGCTGCATCCAGACCCCTGCGATTTGCCCTGATAATGACTACTCCATTCAAATTCCTGATTAATTTCTTTTACCCGTTAAGTACCTTGCTGGTAAAAAGTTCAGGAATAGTTGACCGCCGAATCAGCCGGAAAAACAATCAGCTTTCGATGAGTGAACTCTCCCAGGCTATAGAACTCACTTCAAATGACAACTCACCAGTAGAGGAACGCAAAATACTGAAAGGGATAGTTAAATTTGGTGAAATTGAAGCCAAGGAAATCATGAAACCGCGCCTCGATGTTACTGCTACTGATATTTCGATAACATATCACAAACTCCTCAAAATTATCCTCAATTCAGGTTACTCCCGAATCCCTGTCTATAGGGAAAACTTTGATCAGATTGTCGGGATTCTTTATGTTAAAGACCTGCTTCCACATCTCGAAAAACCTGACAACTTTGATTGGGCCAGCCTGCTCCGACCTGCCTTCTTTGTCCCTGAAACAAAAAAAATCAATTACCTGCTCCAGGATTTCCAAAAGAAAAAAATTCACCTTGCCGTTGTTGTCGATGAATACGGTGGTACCTCAGGAATCGTGACTCTCGAAGATATCATTGAAGAGATTGTTGGCGACATCAGTGATGAGTTTGATACCCTGGAGGATGAAGTAAGCTATTCAAAAATAGATGATTACACTTATCTTTTCGAAGGGAAAACCCTGCTAAACGACTTTTGTAAGATTATTAATATTGAGGATTCAATTTTTGAAGATATCCAAGGTGATCCTGATACCCTTGCTGGATTGATCATCGAATTGGAAGGTCGAATCCCTAAATTGAACAATAGTACTAAATTTCAGCAATTTGAGTTTAAAATAACGAAAGTTGATAACCGGCGAATCCTTCAAATCCAGGTAAACTTGCCGAAAGCAAAAGTTATTAAGTAAATTCAAACATGTCCACAGCCAAGTCTTTCACTATCACTTTACTTTTATCGGTCTTTTTTTGTATTTCCTGTACCGACAATTCTTACTTCCCACGACCTTCCGGTTATCTCCGGATTGATCTTCCCCAGGCAGCTTACCAACGATTTGACACTACTTTTCCATACTCATTTGACTATTCCAACTTTGCCCGAATTGAATTTGAAAACGACCCGCAAAGTGACCCTTTTTGGATCAACATTTCTTACCCGCGTTTTAATGGAAAGATCCATATGAGTTACAAGGACCTTGCACACCATGATCTGTACACTCTGCATGAGGATGCCCGCAATTTCGTTTACAGACATGCCTCCAAGGCTATTGGCATCCGCGAGTCTATTGTTACTTTAACCAAGTCCAATACCTTTGGAATGGTATATTTTATTGATGGTAAAGATGCCGCTTCCCCTTTTCAATTTTGGGTAACCGATAGTGTAAATCATTTCGTCAGAGGAGCTCTGTATTTCAACCTTTTACCCAACAACGACTCCTTAAAGCCGGTGATTGATTTTATAGTGAATGACGTAGATCATATGCTGGCAACTTTTCAATGGAAGTAGGTGTAAAACAGATTAAAAATTTTATATTTGTCAAGCGTTAACAGGTAGCATGTTTTGTCTCCTTACAATTTAATTAATCAAAGCGGGATTTTTATCAGGTAAAATAATAGAAGATGTAATTTGTTTACATTTGCATTTTTGAACTAATGTAAGTAAGTTACTTCTACGCTTTAATTTCTAATTATTCAAAAACATTTATTGAAGTGAAAATTAAGTACAAAGACCTAATTGAACAAACTTTCGAGTTTCCACAGGAAGAATTTGAAGTTCACGACAATGAGCTCTATTTTCATAATATCCCATTGATGGATATTATTAAACAATATGGAACGCCTGTTAAACTTACCTATTTACCTAAGATCAGTGCCCAGATTCAGAAAGCCAGAAGGTTGTTTAATGTAGCCATGGCAAAAGTGGATTACCAGGGCGACTATAAATATTGTTACTGTACAAAGAGTTCGCATTTTTCATTTATTCTGGAAGAAGCATTAAAGAACAAGATCAATCTCGAAACCTCATCTGCTTTTGACATCAACATTATTGATGAATTGTTGAATGTTGGGCTGATTAACAAGGATATTTTTATTATTTCAAACGGATTTAAACGCCCGCAATATCTTGAAAACATCGCAAGGATAATCAATGAAGGATTTGATAACACTATCCCAATTCTTGACAATATGGATGAATTGGATTACTATACCGAAAATGTGAACGGTCATTTCAACGTTGGGATAAGAATTGCTTCGGAAGAAGAACCGATGTTTTCGTTCTACACCTCAAGACTTGGTATCCGGTACAACGACATAGTACCTTTTTACCACGAAAAAATAAAAGCTAACCCGAAGATTGGTTTGAAAATGCTTCATTTTTTCATCAATACCGGCATCAAGGATACAGCCTATTATTGGAATGAGTTGAATAAAAGTTTGAACGTCTATGTGGAGTTAAAAAAGGTTTGCCCTGAATTGGATTCGTTTAATATTGGTGGTGGTTTCCCAATCAAGCGCTCCCTGGGTTTTGAGTTTGATTATGAGTATATGGCTGAGGAAATAATAGCCCAGATAAAATCGGTTTGCGAGCAGCACGGAGTACCGGAACCGGACATCTTTACCGAGTTTGGATCGTTTACGGTTGGCGAAAGTGGTGCAACGCTTTATTCAGTTTTAGATCAGAAACAACAGAACGACCGGGAGCTTTGGAACATGATAGACAGCTCATTCATGACTACACTTCCTGATTCCTGGGCTATTAACCAGCGCTTTATATTGCTCCCAATCAACCGATGGGATGCTGAGTATCAGCGTGTATGCCTCGGAGGCCTGACTTGCGACAGCCAGGATTATTATAATGATGAGGCGCATACGAATGCTGTGTTTTTGCCAAAATTTGACAAAAATGATCCTTTGTACATTGGTTTTTTCCACACCGGCGCTTATCAGGAGTCACTGGGCGGTTATGGCGGCATTCAGCATTGTCTGATTCCGGCTCCAAAACATATCATTATTGATCTTGACGAAAATGGCGATTATTTCCCAAAACTTTTTGCCAAAGAACAGTCATATAAATCCATGCTGAAAACATTGGGGTTCTGATTGTTTGATTTACAAGTTTCAATAGCGACCTTTCCAAATAATCGGAGAAAAAAATGCCGGTAAGTTTTTAGCCTTTTCCTGAAAATTTGTTCACTCTTAATGTGTTGCGTAGTTCCCGGAAAATAATTTGTATCATTTCATTGGGTTCACCCAGCAGATGAAAAGACATGGTCTTCCACCTTTTTGTTGCTCTTTGTTTTAATTCTTTGCTCATAAAAAAACTTCCGAGCAGGTCAAGCATTCCTAAAAATTCGATAATCAACCGTGTTTCCGTCATGGAATTTCGACCATAGACCAATGACCGCTCCATATCAGAGATGATCGGTTTCAAATTGTCGGGATTATTCACCCTGTAACGCTTTCCCCATCTGATTCCGAGCCATTCAATCGGAATACTGCTGATCAGATGTTGCCTTTCGAGACACCCCATCTGCAACGTGTAATATTTGTTGACATGCATAGACAATTTTGTCATCAGCCATGAGAACTTTTTACCTTGCCACGCATTTAATTGTGTTAATAGCTCTTTAAATACAGGATCAGTAGTGTTAGTTTGTGCGACTTTTATCCTTCCTTCTTCAACCCAAAAAGCATTTTGCCGGGACAGATCAATCAACGAAGCCGCCAGTAAGGCATGGCCAATCACGCTTTTCTTCCGCACCCATCCCTTTTCGGGATGAATGCAGAGCAGGATGAGCTGATCTTTAATTGCTTTAGTCATGATTCAGGGTTTTTTTCCGTTGGTTCCTCAGTTTCATCATCTTTGCTACGCCCGGCTGTTTTCAATGAATTGTGTAAAATCCACTCGATTTGCCCGTTGACACTACGAAATTCATCGGCAGCCCATTTCTCGAGCTTTTCCATCATTGTTGGATTGATCCTGAGAACAAACGATTTCTTTTTCGTCATTTTTTCTCCTATTGATGCAAAGTGCCAGTGTTGATCACCGGGCTTGCATCTTTATCCGAACACAATACTACCATCAGGTTGCTGACCATTGCGGCTTTTTTCTCTTCATCCAGTTCGATGATCTGCTTTTGTGAAAGCTGCTCAAGTGCCATTTCAACCATACTCACAGCGCCTTCGACAATCTTTTGCCTTGCTGCAACAATGGCCGATGCCTGCTGACGGCGAAGCATAGCACCTGCGATTTCGGAAGCATAGGCAAGGTAAGCAATGCGAGCTTCCATGACATGGATGCCGGCAATTTCGAGGCGTTCGCGAAGTTCGTCTTCCAATTGCTGATTCACTTCCTCGCCACCGGCGCGTAAACTGATCTCAGCCTGGTCATCATCAAAATTGTCGTAGGGGTAAGCCCCTGCAAGTTTGCGAATTGCAGCTTCGCTTTGGATGTCCACAAACCGGATGTAATCATCCACCTCAAAGGCGGCCTTAAACGTATTTTCAACCTTCCACACCAGTACAATCCCGATCATGATCGGGTTGCCTATTTTGTCGTTTACCTTGATTGGCTCACTGTTAAGGTTGCGTGCCCGAAGCGAAATTCGCTTGCGGCTGAAAAACGGATTGATCCAGTAAAACCCATTTTTCTTCAGCGTTCCTGAGTATTTCCCAAAGAGAACCAATACGCAGGATTCATTGGGATTAACGATCTGCAGGCCGATCCAGCTTAACAGGTCGGGGATCAGCAGCAGCAGCCAAAAGAAATTTTTTGTAACGATGGTCAGCCACACCGGGGCGACCAGCAAGACCAGGGCTATCAGTAATCCGAAGAACCCCATCTTTGGTGATAAATGCATTTCCTTTTCCATAATGATAGATATTTGATATTAAAATGATATCACAAAAGTAAATTAAATTTCTAACATTGCAACTTTTTTAAGATTTTTTTTGAAAGTATTTTCTTTGGTAGCCAGTCATAAAAAAAAGGCCGCCCGATTGGACAGCCTTATTTATCTTGCTAAAAGCTCTGTTAATCCTCATCTGCCAGAAAGCGCTCGGCTTCAAGAGCTGCCATACATCCCGTTCCGGCGGCGGTTACGGCCTGGCGGTATACTTTGTCCTGGATATCACCGGCAGCAAATACACCGGGGATTTTAGTGGCGGTGGAGTCGGGTGCGGTGATCAGGTAACCTGATTCGTCCATATCCAACTGACCTTTGAACAGATCGGAATTGGGTTTGTGACCAATGGCAACAAAAAACCCATCAATACCAATGGTTTTGTGTTCGCCGGTTTGTAAATTTTCAACATTTACTCCGGTAACTGCTTTGGAAAATCCTTCCTGTTTTCCAATGATTTCTTTTGGTACGCTGTTCCAAACAAGTTCAACATTTGGCAATTTGAACAATCTTTTTTGCATTGCTTTGGAAGCCCTTAACTCATCCCGACGATGGATAAGGTAAACTTTTTTGCACAGTTTGGCAAGATACGACGCTTCTTCAGCTGCTGTATCTCCACCTCCAACAACGGCAACCACTTTATCTTTATAGAAATATCCATCGCAGGTGGCACAGGCTGAAACACCGTAGCCGTTGTATTCCTGTTCGGATGGCAATCCCAGCCACCTGGCAGAAGCGCCCGTGGAAATGATAATGGTTTCTGCCAAAATTTCCTTTCCGTCGTCAGCCTTTACTTTAAATGGTCGTTTCGACAAATCCACCTCTACAATTTCTCCCCAGCGGATGTCAGTGTGAAACCGTTCGGCCTGCAGTTTCAGTTCCTCCATCATTGCCGGCCCCTGCACTCCATTGGGGTAACCGGGAAAGTTCTCTACTTCGGTGGTGATGGTCAGCTGCCCACCCGGTTGCATACCCTGATACATAACAGGGTGGAGGTCAGCACGTGCCGCATAAATAGCAGCCGTGTAGCCGGCAGGTCCCGATCCAATGATCAGGCATTTTACTTTTTCAATCGTTTCGCTCATTGATTATCTGTTTTGTGTTGGTTATTTGAATAATTTTCGCTGCGATGTCTAAAATTGTGCCAAAATAAATCGCTTTGATATCACTGATCATTTTTTATTTTAAAAGTAGAAAATGGAGTAAACTCGTTAGATAAAGACATTTTAATCCGTAAAATGCTTTCGTTTGTTTGAAAATGCTTTATAGATTGCCAACTACCAACTTTTACTGATGGATATAATGGCGGAAACTTTTCATGAACTGAACGCGTTCATAAGATGCCGGGTTTGCACTTTTAGCCTGGCTCATTTTACCTCTGAACTCATCAATCCTGGAATACCCTTCGTGATCCATCCATTTTTTAACGTCTTCGAGCATTTGGGCAATATAGGTTACTCCGTGCCTGTAAAGGGTGGAGACAACCTGGACGGCATCGGCGCCGGCAAGCAATTGTTTGATCAATGCTTCACCGTCGTGAACTCCTGTTGAGGCAGCAAGGTCGCAACTGACACGTTCTGCCATTACAGCTATCCATCTGAGCGAAATGGCCAGATCGTGCGGATTACTCAATACATTGGTAGAAACAACCTGGTAAGTTTCCAGGTTGAAATCAGGACTGTAAAAACGGTTAAACAATGTCAATCCTTTGATTCCGGTGCTGGAGAGCTTCTGCATCATCTGCCCAAGATTGGATGCATAATAGCTGATCTTCAGTAAAACAGGGATTGTAACCACTTTAGTCACCTCGGTTACAATATCAAAATATAATTTTTCATTGTCCGCTGCAGTGCGTTCGAAGTCTGTTGGCAAGATAAAAAGATTCAGTTCAAGCGCATCGGCGCCCGCATCCTGTATCTCTTTGGCAAAATAGGTCCATTTTTGTGAGGTGACGCAGTTTATACTCGCAATTACAGGGATGTGAACGGCATCTTTGGTTTCCCTGATCAGTCGCAAATATTTCCTTACCGTGTCCTCTTCCGGCTCTTCATCCATGTAATCGAATGTTTCGGGATAGATAAACTGGCGGGATGTCATACGGTGCATGGCTTCTTCCATCTCTGCAATGATTTCTTCTTCGAAGAGTGATTTCAGCACAACTGCTCCTGCTCCAGCCTGCTCGGCGGCTTTTACTTTGTCAACACTATCTGTTAATCCGGAACTCCCGACAATCAATGGATTCCGAAGGGTTAATCCCAAAAATTTTGTTGTAAGGTCAACCATAATTGTTTATTTTGAAATGAGTAATATTTGTTCGAGAAATGTCGCCATACTTTAAAGATCAGTTGTATTCCAATCATTTTCCAAAAGTAGAATTTTTCTTTTTAATGAGGCATCATTGTTGCCATTACAAATTCTTCTTATTGAGCATAAGGAAAGGTGTTTTCCAGAAGGTTTGCTTCAGAACTGAATCACTGAACTGGTTTAAAGTATTTTGCCAGAAAACATCAAAACGTTTGTTGATTTGTGGATGGATTTTTAAAATTTAATCTATTTTTGCACTGAATTATTGAAATATATATTTTAGACATTTTGGAACAGGTACATTAGGATTGTTACTTTTTAAACCACTTAAAAATGCAGAATTAATATTGATTATCAAATACATAACTTAACATATTAATATTCAAATGAAAAATTTAATTCTATTACTTACGGTACAGTTTTTTGTATTTCTTCCTCATACACTTTTAAAAGCCAATCTGGTTAACGACACCATTTCGATGGGTCCCGGCTATACCAATGATGTGTTTTATAGTCTTGAAAATGGTACAGTAAAGACAGAACCACGTAATAACTGGGATCTTGCTTTTTATACTGTAAGATGGAGTGCCGGTGTGATGATTAACGATGGTATGGGAGTAGTACTTTACACTTATCCCTACAGTGATACAACTGGTTGGCAAACCATGGATGTAACGGATATCGAAAGTTGGAAGCCCGTGTACAATTCTGACACCATATGGGAAGAAGGAGCATTCAACGCTAACTCGCTTGAACATCCTGACTATGGCTGGGGTGTTTACAACATGGTTACGCACGATGTGATTGGGGATTCGTTATTTGTGCTACAACTGGCCGATGGATCGTTGAAAAAGATTTGGATTCAGCGTAAAAATTCAACCAGCAATACCTATTATTTTAAATATGCCAACATTGATGGTTCAGGTGAAGTTGCTGAGGTGTTGAATGTGAACGATTTCACTGACAAGCATTTTGTTTATTATTCAATTAGTAACCAGTCTGTTGTTGATAGAGAACCTTCAATGGAAAGTTGGGATATACTTTTCAGCCGTTTTATGGGGACAACCTTTGATAATGAAGGGAATCCGTCGCGTTACCCCGTAGTGGGAGTGCTGAACAATCCGATGGCAGGCTCCAACCGCTTTCAACCGGTCGGACAGGATTTTGAAGACTGGAATTCTTTACCAATGATCTTCGAGCGTTCGGTAATTGGACACGACTGGAAGCAATTCGATATGGAATTGTTCCAATGGTTGCTTGCTGACGATTTAGTCTATTTTGTAAAAACAGTTCAGGAAGATGTTTATAAATTGACGTTTGACTATTTTGGGGGCACATCCAACGGAAAAACAGGTTTGCAAAAAACAGCTGTTTCCCTGGCATCCATTGGTCAGGATATTGACAACCTGAACGGCATGAAAGTTTCACCTAATCCGGCTTCGGAGCAACTCGTTGTAAGTTTGGAAGAACAGCGGTCAACTTCAGCTACCTTCAAAATTTTTAATCAGACCGGAAGCCTTATACATAGTCAGGTAATCAATCCTTTACAAAGCACTATCAACATCTCACTTCAAAATTTCAGGAATGGGATGTATCTCATTTTGATTGACACAGAGAAAGGTCAACTTAGGGGTAAGTTTTTGGTGATCAACTAAGCACATCCTATGACCGGTCGCAACTTAATCATACTGCTGATCCTGTTAGTTGTTACAATTAAAGGGTACGGTCAGCAACCCCGATTATTGGTCACTGATGCCCGGACCAGCAATCCCATAGCGTTTGCACATGTGGTGTTTGAATCAGCAGCCAATCAGAGCATTGGAGCTATGACGGACATCAATGGCTATGTGGATAACCCGTCACGCGAACCCATGATCATAATGATCAGCTATGTGGGTTACAGTCCGTTGAGCGATACGGTTTATCCCGGAGAGAGCCGGACTATCCTTCTCCAGCCTGTTGTTTACAACATTGACGAAGTGGTGGTTACCGGTCAATACACACCACAGCGGGTGGATAAATCCATATACAAAGTGAAAATTATCGGATCCAGACAGATAGATCTGAAAGCAGCGAACAACCTGAGCGACCTGATGGCCGGGGAACTGAATATCCGGGCATCGCACGACGGCGCCCTGGGCTCCAGCATCACACTGCAAGGGCTTGGTGGTGAGCACATCAAATACCTTATTGATGGCGTGCCTGTCATTGGGCGGATGAATGGTAATATTGACCTGACCCAGCTAAACCTGCACAATGTCGAACATATTGAAGTGATTGAAGGGCCGATGTCGGTGATTTATGGAAGCAATGCACTTGCCGGTGTCATCAACATCATTACCCGAAAAGACAGGCCATCCTCCTATTCGCTGTATGCTGATTCGTATTATGAATCGGTAGGGATTTACAATTTCAGCCTTGAAGGAGCAATGAAAAAAAAGCGTTGGAGCGGCACGCTGGGTGGCGCCAGAAACTTTTTTGAGGGCTACAGCCTGGCGGATACCAGCAGGACAAAACGATGGAAACCAAAAGAGCAATACTATGCCGACGGAGGTGTTCAATATAGTTATGGAGAACTAACTGCCCGGCTTACAACCTCCTATTTCAATGAACTGCTGCTCGACAGGGGAAATCCTGTAAAACCCTATTATGAATCAGCATTCGACAGCTATTTTTACACCAACAGATTTACCACCAACCTTGATTTGAATACACGCCTATTCAAAGACCGCTACCTGAGTGTTCTTGCTTCGCAGGCATATTACGGCAGGATTAAAAACACCTATTTCAAAGACCTGACTACATTGGAGGAGACATTGATACCAGACAATGAAGTTCAGGACACATCCCGGTTCAATCAATATCTTATGAGGGCTACATTTAGCAAAAGCACTGAGAAAAGCCCATTCAATTATCAATTGGGTGTGGATTTGAATTACGAAAACGGGTCGGGTAAACGCATCCTTGATCAAAAACAAGCCATTGGCGATTATGCTGCATTTCTCAGCGTTAAACTTCAACCGGCAAAAACCATTCTCTTTCAGCCCGGAGTTCGCTACAGCTACAACACCAAATATTCTGCTCCCCTTGTTTATTCGCTCAACCTGAAATATGACCTGTTCGAATCCATCAACCTCAGGGCTTCCTATTCAAAGGGTTTCAGAGCGCCCTCACTCAAGGAATTGTATCTTGAATTCGTGGATGTAAATCATAATGTCCGCGGAAACGAAAATCTCAAAGCGGAGAATTCACAGAATATTAACCTTTCATTTGGATATCAACATGTGAAACCCACCTATGACTGGGGTTTTGACGTAAGTGTATTTTACAACGATATTAAAAACAGTATTACCCTTGCCGCCATCGACTGGGAGGAGGGGCTATATACTTATGTTAACCTGAGCAATATGATTACAAAAGGTTACCAGGTTTCGTTCAACAACCGCATTTATCCATGGCTGCAAACCCGTTTTGGTGTCGGGACTACAGGCCGGAATCAGTTCGTTGATCAACAGTCAGACAGGGGATTTACTTACAGCACCGATTTTGTTTCCAGCGCAAATTATCTCTGGCAAAAAACAGGCATCACTACTTCGGTTTATTACAAGTACCAGGGAGAATACCCTGAAGTGTTTATCGGTCCGAATAGCCAGGTTCTGAGCACCACTATGTCAGCATATCATACACTCGATATTACTTTGAGCCGCGGGTTTTGGAGTAACCGCCTGAACGCTCAGGTCGGTGCGAAAAACCTGTTTAATAACACCAACATTGCGATTTCAGGCGATACCGGCGGTGGCGGGATTCACTCAGGAGGCGGCACATCAGCACCCGTTGGCTGGGGGCGTACTTTTACCGCTAACATCTCATTGGCACTCAACAAATTCTAAGTTTTTGGTATGAAAAAATATTATCTGTTAAGCTTTATTGCCATTTGGTTCCTCACTTCCTGTTTCAAGGAGGAAGACCCTGTTAAACCATTTGACCGCGGCGACAGGCAGACTGCAACCATCGAAATGACCAATGACTACATTTTCCAGGTTTACTTTGATCTGGACAAGGGGGTTGAGGTGTCCACCAACCAGAAAAATGACTACGATCTCGCATTTGATTCTTCAACGGAGGGATCAACTATTCTGGTGAATACATCCATATTTATGCAAGCCGCCCTGACGGATAAAACCACAATGGACGAGGTAACAAGCGCATCCGGTTTGGATTTCCGGTTCGACGCATCAAGTGGGAATCCCGACTCGACGGCCATCGGGAAATGGTTTGCTATACATGAAACGGATACAATTTTCCCTGGATTCGTGTATGTTATTAACCGGGGGATTGATTTAGCCGGCAACCCGTTAGGATTTAAAAAAATAATTTTCACAGGGATGGAAAACCAAACCTATCATTTCCAGTATGCCGATCTTGATGGCAGCAACCACCAGGTTGGAAATATTACCAAAAGACCAGGTTATAATTTCGTCTATTATTCGTTCGATACAAAAGACGAAATCTCTACTCTTGAGCCTGAAAGAGATCAATACTCTTTACTTTTTACGCAATATACTACCCTGCTTTTCACGGATGTGGGTGATCCCTATCCCTACCTGGTAACCGGGGTATTATTGAACAGATTTCAAACTTTGGCTGCATTGGTTCAGGATCGCAGTTTTGATGAAATTGATCTTGGATTTGCCACCGGTTTAGAACTTTCCAGTCAAAATGACCGGATCGGCTATGACTGGAAAGAGGTGAAGGGCGACCTCGAAGGTGGGAATGTATTTTACGAGGTCTGGTCAGATTACAATTATATTATCCGCGATCACCAGGGTTTTTATTTCAAAATGCGTTTTGTTGGCTTTTACAACCAGCAGGGCGAAAAAGGTTACCCGACTTTCGAATTTCAGCGCCTTTAGCAGGTTAAGAATTTGACATTAATAATCTATCCCATACCTTTTTTAAACTAACTTTTGTAGTTTTGCAAATCTTCCGCAGGGAAATTGCATGGGATATAATTGTTTTCAGGATTTCCAATTGATGAAGAGAATTAATTCATGAACCAGAATGAACATCAGAAAATTTCTACTTAGTTATTCAAACCGGTTTATTTCAGGGTATGTGGTTTTAGCCAGTGACATGATGATTGTTGCTGTATCCTTTGTCGCTGCCTACCTCATTCGTTTCAACTTTGTAATTACTGACATTAACCTTTGGAAACTACCTACTTTTTTACCTATTGTTTTAGTACTTTCTACGGTGGCTTTTATTCTTTCCCGTTCTTATGTCGGCATCATCCGGCATACAAGTACCGACGATGTCATCAGGATTTTCAAAGCAGTGGGCATGGTTTTTTTTACCCTCATCATACTCAATTTTCTGATTTTGCTTTACAGATGGCCGATTGCAAAGGTAATACCACTCAGTATTATCATAATCCATAGCCTTACCTCTTTGTTTTTAATGATTTTTACAAGACTTGTGGCAAAGATCATCTGGTTGAATCTGATTAAAGGCCGGAGTGAATCCACCAATGTAATTATTTATGGCGCCGGCAAGGCAGGAATACTCACGAAAAACACACTGACGAATGACGTTGAAAATATTTACAACGTGGTGTGTTTCCTGGATGACAACCCCGGGAAAATAGGTAAAAGTATCGAGGGCGTCCCGGTCTTGGAACCTTCAGCGATTACTCCCCAATTTATCAAAAGAAAAAATATCCAGGAGGTAATCATTGCCGTTCACAATATCGACCCGGCTAAAAAACGCGAATTCGCCGATGCTTTCCTTCAGTTTAATGTCACGATAAAAAACATTCCCCCCATTGAACACTGGATAAACGGCGAACTCAAGCTGAAACAAATCCGCAGCATTCGCATCGAAGACCTGCTGATGCGCGAACCAATCGTTTTGGACAATAACATCGTCCTTGATCAGAATAAAGACAAGGTGATATTGGTTACCGGAGCTGCAGGCAGTATTGGGAGCGAGATTGCCAGGCAACTGATGCATTGCCACGCCCGGCGCATCATCCTTTTGGATCAGGCTGAAACACCGCTGCACGAACTATCGTTAAAACTTAAATTCACCTTTCCCGGGTATGAGGAGCGTGTTGAGATTTTCATGGCAGACATTAGTAACCCGCAGCGAATGGAGTGGGCCTTCAGTCATTTCAAACCCCAGGTGGTTTATCATGCTGCTGCTTACAAGCATGTGCCGCTGATGGAAGAAAACCCCAGTGAAGCGGTCAGGGTAATTGTTTTCGGTAGCCGCATTCTTGCCGATGCTGCGATAAGGCATGGCGTGGAAAAGTTTGTGATGATTTCAACTGACAAGGCGGTGAAAGCAACCAATGTGATGGGCGCCGCAAAACGTATTGCTGAAATGTATATTCAAAGCCTCAACAATCAGAATCCGGATTCAACAAAATTTATTACTACGCGCTTTGGTAATGTGCTGGGTTCGAGCGGATCGGTCATACCTCTTTTTCAAAAACAGATTGAGGAGGGAGGTCCGGTTACTGTTACTCATCCTGAGATTACCCGTTTTTTTATGACTATTCCTGAGGCGTGCCAGTTGGTTCTGGAAGCCGGTGCGATGGGGAACGGTGGTGAAATCTATATGTTTGACATGGGAAATTCAATTAAAATTGCTGATCTTGCCTCCAACATGATCCGGCTTTCGGGGCTGCAACCCGGTAAAGACATTAAGATCGTGTACACCGGTTTGAGACCCGGCGAAAAACTTTATGAAGAGTTGCTCAACAGCAGTGAAAATACTGTACCAACCCATCACCCCAGGATTATGATTGCCAAAGTGAGCCCGCTGGATCATAACTGGATAGAAAAAAAAATTAACGAGCTTGCAGCAATCTGGCAATCCTTCGATCATTTCAAAATTGTTGGAAAGATTAAAGAAATCGTACCCGATTACCGGAGCAATAATTCAATTTACGAGTCGCTCGATGTTCCCGCTACTGCGCAGCAATCGGCCGAATTGACATCAAACCAAAAAACAGTTCAATAATTATGAAACAAAATCAAAAGAAACTCGCGAAAAAAGCACAAAAGGAACCTTTGATTAAACCCATGGAGATGCTATTCGGGCTTGTTGTTCTTGCCTACATCTTTATTCCTACTTTCACCCCCAATTGGATGTCGCTCGATACCAACACCCCCAAGTTTTTTATGACTGCGGTGCTGAACCTTGCTGTTTTCCTTTCCTTCCTTTTTACAAGATATTTTCGTAACAACGCGCATTTTGCCAGCAGTTTCTTCACCAATCAAATCGGGTTGATTTATTCTGCTTTCCTTTTTGTAACCCTGCTTTCCTTCACACAATCAGTTAACATGCTGGAATCGGTGTTGCAATTCGCCAAGGTGTTTACCGTGTTTGCTTCGGTATTCAATCTTGCGATCATCCTGATGCACGACCTGCGTTATGTAAAACTGATTATTGTTGTCATGGCTGGCCTGTTGGTTTTCGATGCTGTATCGGTTTTCGGTAATATCAGTAAGTTTATCAGCGGGGAGATTAAGGCTATTGCAGACATTAAAACCGTTTATTCGAACAAAAATATTCTCGCTTCTGCCATTTATGTTAAGCTTCCCTTTGCCCTTTGGTTAATGGTTTTTGAAAAAAAATGGCTGAAATGGCTGGGTTGGATAGCGTTGACATTTGGTATCACAGCCACATTTTTTATGGCTACGCGTGCCTTTTATCTTGGATTACTGGTTATTTCGATTGCATTTATTGCGTACAACCTGGTGGTGTACATCCGTCAAAAGGAGAAAAACGCACTTTGGCTGATGGGCGCCTATGTTGCAGCGTTGATGATCGCCTTTGCAGCCTTCACGTTTACCCAATCCAATTTGTACCCAAAAGCCAAGAAAAGCCGGCATACTCAGGGTGTAACCCAGCAACTGGCTTCTATAAGAGAATTTGATACATCCACCGGATTGCGAATTGATGCCTGGCGTTGGTCTTGGGAACTATTTAAAGAAAAACCGCTTCTCGGTGTGGGAAGCGGCAACTGGAAAGTGACGATCTTAAAACATGAAAACCAGAAGAATGCAGGATTTATCTATCTTTACAAAGCCCACAACGACTTCATCGAAATTACTGCCGAGACCGGTATTTTTGGCGGATTATTATTTCTTGGCCTGTTTGTCATGATCATGTGGCGATTCCTTCATCATTATTACCTAAGGGAAGAAGACCCCGAGCATCTTCACCAGTTTTTGTTTTTGGCTGCAGCAGGAATGACATTTTATGCCGTTGATGCATTTTTCAACTTTCCGATCGACCGCCCTGAAATCACTGCGCTGTTTGCTGTTTTTGTTTCTACAGGAATTGCTGCTACTTTCCGTCATAAGGAAATGACCATCAGCAAAGAGATCAAGGCTGAGACAAAACCGGGTATTTTTTCAAACATTTTTCTGAGTGCCGGCATCATCACCATCTCCATTGTTATCCTTGCAGCCTCCTCCTGGATTTTGTACCTGAACTTCCAATCTTCTATCACCCAGCGGATTGTTTACCAGGAGATCATGGGGGGTAAACTTAAAGAGCCCTCTGCAAAAATCATTAGCGGATTTCCCCGGATTCCAGACGTAAGCGTTTGGGGCGAATCCATTGAGACACTGAAAGCAAGGTATTTAATCAATGAGGAGAAAAATGAAGAAGCTATTGAAGTGCTCCGCAAAGACTTTTCCAGTCCGTGGGATGCCCGAAGGGAATTTTTTATGGCCATGGCTTTCAATAGTTTAAAAGAATACGACAGCGCGCTTTATTATTCCGAAATTGCCCTAAAACTAAAACCTAACTATTTCAGGAACATACAACTGGCCGCTTCATTGCTTGAGAGGAAGGGAGAAAATGACAAAGTGGCCGATCTTTATAATGAATTCCTTGCAAAAAATAAAAAGGAAAGCCAGGCCTGGTTATATGCCAGCAACTTTTACTTTAAAAATGATGATTTATTGAAAGCCAGAGAAACCATTGATGAAGGAATAAAATATCATCGCAAAGATACACTGATGCAAAAACAACAGCGATTTCTGCATCACAAATTAGACATAGAGCCCCATTTACCCATTTTCAACAAGGCCTCAGAATTTTACCAGGCCAAAAAATATGCCCAGGCGGTCGAGCAGATGAATGAATTTCTCAAACTGGTGCCGGACTATTCCAATGCTTACCAGATTAGGTCTTTCTCTTATTATTACCTGAAAGAGTACAAAAAAAGCATAGCCGATGCCGACCGTGCACTCGAATTGGGGCCTGTAAATCCTTCACTGATCAACCTTCGAGGGGTGTGTAAACTCGACATCAAGGAAAAAGAGGAGGCTTGTAAAGACTTTAAAAAAGCAATGGAGCTGGGAGATAAGAGCGGGAAGACGAATTATGAGCGGTTTTGCGGGCAACAATAGCAGGGGATATTAAAGACGGGATTCGGTCGGGTTATCGTTGTTACGAATTTTGGACCTGACAGCAAATCGCAGTGTGAGATAAACCGCTGATACGATAAGGATGAATAAAAGAAAAATTGGAAAGTTCATCATATCGTTGAGGATGAGATAAACGACCAGCAGGTTAATGACCAATTGGGCAACTGCATAGAGAATAGAAACCTTGATATGCGGCCATTTCATCTCATTGGAAAGCAACTGGTAAAGGTGGGAGCGGTGCGCCTTAAATATGTTCTCATGCCGCAACAGGCGGAAAAAAATGGTAAATGCACTGTCGAGACCATACACAGAAAAAAGCAGTATATATTCATAGCGACCGGTTTCAAGGATCAGTGTAAGGAGCATCCAAACCAGCAAAAAAGCCATGCTTATGCTTCCCACATCACCGGCAAAAGTCCTTGCACGCTTCCGGGCATTGAAGTAGCTGAACATGACAGCCGAAATGATCAATACTACAATCAACCCTTCATCGAAAAAAGGATAAAACTGATTGAGGACAAGAAAAGTCGCCAGGGCTGCCATGCTGTAAAATGGTGTGATGGCGTTGATACCATCCATAAAATTAAAGGCATTGATCCAATAAACCGCTAAAATTATGGCAATTACTGCATAATACCAAGGCAGGTGCTGAGCTTCCAACTCAGCCATCAAAAGAATGACTGCCACAAATTGTACCGGCATCCGAACGCTCCCTGGCAGCGGGTTCAGGTCATCGGTAAAACTGATGATTGCAACCAGGATTAAACCCGCAATTGCCCACACCTGATGAAACCCGTAAAAGGTAAACCAAAGCAGCGCCGCAACCGGGAAAATTACACCCCCACCGCGAATGGTGATGTAACTGTGCGAACTCCGCTCATTGGGCTTGTCAATGATGCTGAACCGGTCGGCAATCCTGAAATAGACAAGGATTGTAAGGATGAGCAGCAGCGCGATGATAAGGTAAGTGATCATTAAAGGTCCTGGGAAAATTTATGGTTAAATGGTTAGAAAAAAATTGATAGCGTTGAATTATTTTCGACCGGTCACAAAAATAATATTCCGAAGAATATCTCCTGATCAACAAATCCGGGATTGAACACTTATCTTACTATCTTGTCTGCAGGCTTTCATCATTGTACTGGCCACTCAGCACTACCAGTTCGTTGGATTCGGCCACAACCGTTCCTTCTCCTTTATCTGCCAAAACTATCATCGCCTTCGCCACATCCCCGGCATCAATGCCCCTGTATTTGCGCAACGGTCCAACCAGCACAAATTTGAACAAGGAATAAAAGACTTTCCCCATATCTTCTCCAAACCGCTTTTCACTTCGCTTTCCGAGCAGCAACGACGGACGAACGATTACAAGGCGTTCGAAACCGACCTGCTTTAATTGCTCCTCAACCCTTCCTTTTGTTCCCAGATAAAAATTTGACGACCCTGCATTTGCACCGATCGAACTGACCACTGCAAGATGGTTGATCCCTGTTACTTTTGCTTTTCTCGCAAAATCAACTACCATCCCGAAGTCAACCGTTAAAAATGCTTCTTTTGAACCCGCTTTCTTCATGGTCGTACCCAGGCAACAGAAAGCAACATCGCAGGTATGGGGAATGTCGTAGTTTCCCCCCTCAAACGGAATATGGGTGGCCTTTTCAGGAAGATCATGGGGTTTATTTCTTGAAATGCTGTAAACGGCAGAATAGCGCTTATCCTGTGCAAGGATATTGAGTAACCTGCTTCCTACCAGTCCTGTTGAGCCGATTATGATTGCAGTTTTCATGATTTCATCAGTTTTCCAGTTTAATCAATATCAATTTATTAATGTCGGCAATGGTCATTTCATCTTTCACATCTATTCTGATCCCGCGCCCTTCAGCATATTTTGTGGCCTTTGCCAGTTGATCCCTGATCTCTGCCGAAATCTCACTTCCGAGCACCAGGTCGGTCGCCTTTTGCCCGAACACCAAGGCCACCTTAAAGCAGTTGTCGCGCGGCAGCAGGTAAATGATTACCCGCTTTTTATCCCTAATCCGGTAATTCCACCCGTATTTCTGTCCCGGGTATTTCCACTCTGTGGCGCCAGCAGGATAGCAGGCCATCACAAACTCCCTGATCTTCTTCCACCAGAGGTAACTGGCGCCAAGTTTTTCCATGACATCTTTTTCAGTAGGTTCGATGGCTTTATCCCGGAAAATGCTGATGTCATCCATGGTTGAGCAATTTTAAGCAAGATGTTCGAGCTTTAATACTTTACAAAGATAAAAATAATCGGCGCGCCTGCATGACTTTAAAGTCACGAAAACGCGCTGAAAATATGAGCACAATGAAATGAAGAATTTATAAATTCATTCTTCTTTACATTGCTACTTAGTCTCAGCAAAAAACACCCTGGATTTGATTTTCAACATTAATATTTTCTTGCAGAGACTAATTATCGTGATGGAAATTCCAAATCACAAATTTTCAATTCTCATTTCTTCTCCATCTCCGCTTCGATTTTATCCAGCCGGTCGTTGGCTGTGTGTATCATCATGGTCACCCTGATGAATGGCAAAGCGATGAGCAGTAATGCTAACGACGTGGCCATCCCCATCCAGCAAAGGTTAATGATGTTGAAAATGATTCCGGCCAGGCCGATCAAAGCGGCGATAATTCCACCAGGAACACCAAGCGGACACCTGAGTTTTTTCTTTTCTTCCATAGGTTTAATTGTTTGTGTATTGATTTAATTTTGCAATCAGCTCCTGCCTCGAAGGCACGCTTCTGAATACAATGTTATTGTT
>JACZJL010000144.1 GCA_014860585.1 Bacteroidales bacterium
ACCACAAATGTCTCCCTTCGCGTTTTCTACACACTTTCTTTTTGTGTAACCACAGCCTCTGTTCTTATCATTCTTCAGAATTCTGATTCTGGAGTCGCTTTTGTGTTTTTCATAAACTGCATGGCTACTGTCAGTAGAAGCGTCATCAACAATGACTATTTCCCAATTTTCATGGGTTTGGGCAAAAATGCTTTGCAGGCATTCTTCAAGATATTGCCCATTGTTATAGTTCGCAATTAATGCAGAAAAAAGTGGCTTATCACTCTTTTGTGTTAGATTGCTACTTTCTGAGTTTTCTTTCATTTTCTATTAACGGGTCAATAATACAATGTTAATCAGCACACCCAAATACTTCTCGATACTAAAGCGTTCTTTCATTCTTAGTTCACCTTAATTTCCCATTTCTTTTGCCTTTTCCGGGTTTTCATGCATCCATAGCATTTGTTAAGTCATGCCCTCAATGTTATAGCTTTTGTGCAATTAGATTGGTTTCATTATGGAGCATTTCATCGGGAATGCCGGAATAATAAACTCCTTTCAAGGTAATTAAAAACTGATGAATGCAATAATCGACTTGCGACAATCCAAGACTTGTTTACAAGAAATGCATTCCCGGATTGGTTGTAGCTTTTTTTATTGCATTAATTTCAGAAGCTAATTTTTTTAGTCTTTGATATCTCGTCATTGTAATTCTTGTATCATCAAACCGCAACCTTAATAATCCCTTAATAATTCGTTTACGTTGTACTGATAAATAACTATAAATATCCACTTCCTGACCCGGATCAGAATATTTTAAAATAAGTTGTCGAATCTTAAATTCTTCTGAATTGGTGAAATATTGATTAGGTTCTCTTTCATGTCGGTCATGAAAGATACTTACATGAGGATAAACACCCACCTTGAGACCATGATTTCTGAGGCGATGCAGGTAATTATCGTCTTCAGCATAAAGAAAAAATAACGGGCTAAATCCACCAACCGTTTCAATGGTTTTACGATATAATAACCAGGCTGCTGCATTCACAAATTCTACTTCATAAATTTCATCCTTAAGTTTTCCAAGCCATTTATCTGAATAAAGCTTCGGACAAAACTTTGGTATTATATACTGGGAAAAGTATTGATCCAATGCATCCCCGCTTCCATTTAAATGGACAGGACTTACAATACCAAACTCTGGCTCCCTTTGTTGAGCCTGAATGAGTTTCTCAATCGTATCCGGTTCCACCCAAGCATCCTGATTGAGTAAGAAAACATAATCAGCACCGGCATCATAGGCTTTTCTTATTCCAACGTTGTTGGCTTTACCAAACCCGAGATTATCGCTATTTTGAATTACCTGCACCAATGGGAATTTATTGCGAATGATTTCTGGAGTTCCATCGGTTGAGCCATTGTCAATAGCGATTATATTTACTGGAATAGTTGATTGCTGCAGACTTCCAAAGCATTTTTCAATCCACCTAGTGGCGTTGTAGGTAACGACTATAACATAGCTAAGCATAAAAAAGTCTTCTTATAATTGATGGAATAAGTTGAAAAACATTGCGCTTTTTTTGTTTGACTGGCTTAAGAACACTAACTAGATTATCTAGTGCAACTAATGTTTTTGGTAAAAAAATTTTTTTATGTACGTCATTAGTTAGGTATGATAATATAGCAATGTGATACTGTACAATTTTTCTATGCATTTCTTGTGGCTCAAGCGATGAGTATGTTCCAACACCGCGCCGGTAAATTCCCATATAATCATCTAACCGATATAAATACCCTTTTTCAGAAAGAAGAATAAAAAGAAAATAATCACCAACAGGACTGTATTCCATCTCAAAAGGAAATTTTATCAGTTGATTTCTAAATACAACCGAGCAGGTGTGAATAAAATTTCCAATTTTAAGCAGGTCATTGATTGTGATCATCTTCTTATCTATGACAGCCTGATATCTCCTTTCAATTGATTCATCATCAGTTAGTTTTCCAGACCAATCTGCATATATTTTATGAAAACACATCACATACTTCTCATTCCCCTCCAAAAAATCCACCTGCTTCTGCAGCTTCATCGGGTCGGTCCAGTAGTCGTCGCCTTCGCAGAGGGCTTCGTACTTTCCGATACGCCAACTTGAGAAGTCCGCCCTACGTTTACGTTTATCGGGTTTTGTATAGCTATTTTCCTTTTGATAGTAGGCCTTGATCAATCGGGGATATTTTAATTCATATTCACGGACAATTTCTGCGGTATTGTCAGTTGATGCATCATCATGAATCAATACCTGAACTGGAAAAGTTGTTTTTTGCATCAAAATTCCCTCAATACATTCACGAATGAAATTTTCGTGCATGTATGTCATGGTGCGGGTGTGCACAAGTGGCAAAGTACCCTCAGGCCATGCTTGTTCGGTGATGGGGATGGGCTCGGGTAAAGGTGTGTAGTAGTATTTGTTTTCTTCTTCCATTTGTTGTTCTTACAAAACACTGTTTAGTATCATTTTAATACGCTCCGAAGGCTTCACCGGCAACCCTTTCTGATCCACCACCTTCACGCCGCCATCCACCAGTGCGGTTTTCCATTTGATGGCCTCTTTGAATTCATCACGGCATTCCCATAAATAAGGGGCAACGAGAATTCCTTTGCTGAATACCTGGTATAGTCCTTCGGGTGAGTAAAGGTTGGGAATATATTTTTCGAGGAGTTGCCGCATGGCTTTTACCTCCTGGTATAAATCATTCGTCCGGGCTGCTGCTTCGGTATGATGCATCATGTTATCCATCTTCCCGGCTTTTTTCTGGCGGCGGTATTCGTGCAGTGCATTAAAGGTGATCTGAATGCTTTCATTGATGTATTCCGGTGTGGCTAGCTTTACCGCTTCGCAATAACTCACAACATGAATAATATCAGGCTGCTGGGGATTGTCGGGTTCAATATCATCCATCATGGCAGTTACGGCTGCAAGTTGTGCCTTTGCTTTTTCAAGGTCGGGCGAAAAGTAATCCAAACCGGCACGAGGTTGATGAAACACCGTAAAATTCTTGTCTTCAAGTTCTCTTACCAGTTTCAGCAGTGCCCTTGCTTTAGCCAGATCCTGCACACCCCAGGTATATTTGGGCGTGTTGAGCATGGTTTGCAGTACCAGGTAACGAATGCCCAGTTTCTTTGCAATGATAGCAGCCAAATAGGAAGACAGCACATAGGTGTAATCGTCGCCGCCACGAAAAGCAAAATGATGGGGTATATTGGGTTCAAAGGGTTTGCCTGACTTTGCAATCACCTTTAAAGCTTCGATGTGTTGGCGGAGATTTTCAGCAACCGTATTTGGACCCCTGCCGTCAATCTGATTGAACCACCAGAAAGACAATGCATGCCAGGCAATATTCATGGTGCGTTCAAAAACTTCGGCCATTTGGGGAACATTACGAGTGCTCGAATAGATTCGAACAAGCATTGGCCTGGCGGCTTCCCAAATTTTTTCCAAATCTTCTTCACTGTTCACCGGAACCCCACCACCATTTGGACGATTGCCCCAATCGGTTCTAAAATCGCTTTGGCTTAGTTGGGAGGAACCCACCGAAACAATATCGAGAAAACCTGTTTCAGCCAGTGTTCTAAGCCACGCATTAAACTCCCTCTTAGCCTCCTCATAAT
>JACZJL010000145.1 GCA_014860585.1 Bacteroidales bacterium
AAAAAGCTAAAATTGACACCCACATAGCGTTTAGTCTATACGGGTGGATTTTTCGGTTTCAATCATCTTTAACAGAATATTCAGTTGATTTTTGATGCTTTCATTTTCCAGGCGAAGTTGCTCAATCTTTTCTTCAACTGGTGTTGTGCGATAATCCTGTGATGATTGAACGTCAGCCGAAGAATCAGGGGAAATATTTGTTTTTGATAAAAGATTATTCTTACTTTCAGGCTCTCTCCCCAAAAGACTTTCGAAATTATCATCGGTTGGCCTTGATGCGTAGGATTTGTCAGCAGGCAGTTTATAAGCCATTGCAGTAGTATATCCAAACTCATTTGAATTCCACTGTGAAGGTGCATTGGTAGTTCCGCAAAGTCCAACTTCATAAGTACCCGGAGCCAGGAATCCAGTGGTAGAGGAAAGTGAAAACGGGATTCTTGTTCCAGCCGGCACCATTAAACCAAAAATTCCGCCTCCTATTGAAACAATTGATCCTCCGTTAATATTCCTGTAACACAGGTAGAGATTCATTGATCCGGTGGAGTTGACCCCAGTGGTGCTACCCATCCCGCGGGTGGAGTGAATCAGTATACTGGAAGTTTCGGTCAGCTCAACAGTCGCAGGAAGCACCAGGAAATTCAGCCCCGTACTAATATTCGTATAGCCAACGGCCTGATTCACATTTAAAATACTCATCGGGCTGTTTTGCCAGGAGGCCGTTCCCCCTTCATCGCTGGTAAGCACTTTTCCGGCGCCGGGATCTCCTCCTGTTATTTTCACCTGACCATCCACCTCAAGTTCCGCTTCCGGATAGTTAACGCCAATCCCAACTTTACCCAGGTTGTAGGTAAGATTGTTGTCTTCGTCCTTCAGCCATTTTTCGCCAGCATCAACCTGCATCCATCCCTCGCCGGTATTTACAAACAAGGCATTAAAATCGGTATCAAATACCACCAAACCGGAAGCCGGGTATTGCATTGCTAAGCGTTGTGCTGAAGTTAACCGGGGTGGTAAAAATCCCTTGGTGGTGGATTCCACATCGAGCATGGCTGAGGGGTCTGGGGGCGTGCCATTTTCATTAATAGAAATTCCCTGAGTAAATGCAGGGATCGAAAATAAGAAAATCAAGCTTGAAATTATCAAAATTAGGACCAGGTGTTTCATTTGTGTACTTGGTTTATTGATTGGTAATTAGAAATTTTTCAGATGTCACTATGTTTAGTTTTAATGAGAAATGGCTGCACATTTGTAACCAAATTGTCTGATAAATATGGCAGGTCTAATTCTTTATTCTGCCGTAAACACTTTTTCAACCCTCCACTGTGTAATTTCGGGCGGTCCAGCCAGAAATAACTGCGACTCTTCCCTGAATTGCAATAAATGCGGCGTGTTCATGTGGGCTGAGTTGTAGTAGGATGCATCACTCCATTCCTCATAAAGCAAAATATTAGACGGTTCTTTTGAATCAATGTGGACTTTGATACTGACAAAATGCGGTTCGTGTCTTACATTTTCAATGAGCTTTGTCAACCCGTTAATTGCATCAGTACTTTTTGAGGGCAATGCCTTAAACTTCACCAGCACAATTAAATTGGTGTCAGCGCCCGATTCTATTTGATCTTCGCAGGATGACATAATTAGAAAAAATGTGGTAACCACCAGGAAAAAGATAATGTTTAGATTTGATTTCATATACAATAGCTTAGGTTAAAGAATCAATAGTATCAATTTGGTCGTATGTTCGGAATAATTTAAAAAAACCTTCCAGATTATGCCCAGATGGATGCCTTAGGCAATATACCTGGAAGGTTTGATAAGCTAGAGCAATAGTATCGCAAGAAGCGATAGGATTACTAATTGTGATTTTACTTCTTCACCACCCGCTTCACTACCGTTCCTCTCTCACCGGATAGCTTAATCTGGTAAACCCCCGGCTGCAAATCGTCAAGATCAATGATGTGGGTGTTTTGGCTTTCAAGTTTTAAGGTTTGTAAAGTAGAACCTAAAGTCCCAATCAACTCAATGGCTGAGAATTCAGAAATCCCCGTAATCCAGATCATTCCATCGGTTGGATTGGGATAAATACTGATTCCGCTGCCCAGTGTGTTTTCAACTCCTGTTGCTGAAAGCTTTAGCATTTTTATCGCTGACAGTCCTTCGCCGGTGAAATTGCCGGTTTGAGGCAGTTGCTCATTGTATTCCACCAGCACATCGAAGGTATCGCCTGTGGATGGACGGTAAACTTTATAGGTCATCGGCTCCATTTCATCAAAGCCATCTTTCGAGGTGGTTGTAGCATCATCGGCATAGGCCGTGAGTAGTGCATTTGCAGATGTGTTGCTGATTTCGGAAATTCCATAACATTCATCATTTTGCGAAAAGACTCCGATCAAATCACCTGTTAACAGGCCATTCATTCCTTCAGCTTCAATAGCAATGAGATGAGAAGATGGAGAAACAGTCACCTCATTCCACGGGTTAGCAGGTAATTTGATTTCGGGATAATTCCCTGTCCATTCTGCTTTGGCATTTGCAGGGAAGGTAATGGAACCAGATGAACCGAGTAACGCATAATAAGCTTTACCTGGCAGCAGGTTTCCGAGTGTGTTGATGCCATAAGCCGGCCAGTAAACACCCGTTCCGGCTACATCCTTGGCAATGGTCAGACTGGTTCCGGCGAACAGAGACACCGGATTCACCGGGGTATTAACAATCACAGGAACCAGGTTCCAACCGGCGCTCAGCGAGAATACCTTGTTGGTTTCTTCATTTCCAATAACCGGGAAAGTGGCGGCGCTGTTCATTTTCAATTTATAGGCCGACTGACTGAGCCAGTCTCCAATGGTATTGACCGGCACGGCAGGATAATACATTCCGGTCATGGTCTGAGCAATGATGAAATCAGACAAAACAGGCGCAAAAACATCCTCTATGGCATTGTTCACCGGCATGATGTAACTTGAAAGTCCCTGCCAGCCTGCATTTAGCGAAATTGAATGTGTCGGGTAAGATACCTGGGTTACGGTAATATTTACAGAGGGTGAACCACCTGTAGCTGTCACATTGATGGTTCCAATCCTGGTGCTTCCGGTAGCATTTTCGCCGTAATTCACTGTTAATGTTCCATTTCCGGTTCCACTCATCGGAGTAACGCTTAACCACGGTACGCTCTCGCTCACAGCCCACCCGGTATTGGAGCTAAGGCTGAAAGATGTTGATCCGGCAGTTGCAGCTACATCCCGGTTTGCGGGTGTTACGGTTAACGTGGCTGCTGCACCGGCCTGGTTCACCGTTACGATCACATTTGGAAGACCTGGTGAAGAAACTGTGATCTGACCCGACCTTGGAGTTGCGGATGTGTTCTGGTTATAGCTTACATTGAGTGTTCCGTTACCGGTTCCGCTCATTGGCAATACACTCAGCCAGGCAACACTTTCGGTTACAGTCCAGGAGGTGTTTGAACCCACACTGAATGATGTGGAGCCTGCCGGAGCAGTTACATTCCGTGAAGAAGGGGTTACTGTTAAAGTCGCGCCAGCCTGATTCACAGTAACGATCACATCAGGCACTCCGGGCGCCGAAATTGTGATGATGCCCGACCTCGGCGAGGGTGAACTGTTCTGCATGTAGTTGATGGTAACAGTTGCATTGTTACTACCCGACATTGGAGCCACACTGAGCCATGCCACACTTTCCGAAATCGTCCAGGCAAGGTTGGAAGTAATGTCAAAAGTAACCGATCCTGCCGGTGGATCAACATTGTGCACAAGCGGTGAAGCAGAAAGCTCATACACAAGCCAGTCCACGCGGTTATATATATCATAATCATTATCTTCCCCAGCAAATGAACCTGTAAAATCAACAAAAGTGATGTTTCCCTGGTTCATATCTTTAGCGACATTGTAGCCGGCAGTGTTGTTTGGAAATGAAGCCCCGGTGATCGTTAAATCCTGATTATTATTGATTACAAGCAACGCCGAACCAGCAGTCCCATCGCCATTCCTGAATGTGCAGTGATTAAAGCTAAAATCGGGATCAACCATCGCTCCGTCCTTAACATTAACACCATCAGGCCCGGCCATGTGCTCAAAAATTGTATGCTCAGCACTGATGGTACCGCCAGCGTTCACCTCAAAAGCATAAAAACCGACCGCATCCTTATAAATCCGTGCTTTATTACTGCTTGTTCCTCTGCATTCAAGCAACCCTCCATTATTCACTGACAAACTGGAAACAACCGAAAGTAATGAACCTTCCGGAAGATAAAGTATACCACCATCATTGATATTTATTGCACCCAGGGAATTATAAAAATTACCTCCCAGGTTCAACGCACCTTGATTGATTGTGGTCGTGCCTCCATTAAATGCAACTATATCCGAAAGCAAAGTAAGCATGAATGACGTAGGTATTTTTCCTGACTCATTCCCTGCCATCGTCTCACCGCCACTAACTGCATTGAGATTGGAAGATTTTGCAACCGCTTTATCAATAACCACATGATTGAATGCCGTTGACCCGCCGTTTCTGAGGAAAACCTGGTTATCTTCACCAGTGAATTCTGTTGTTGACGGATTTCCCGGGTAATAATTCCCCGGTCCATTCATGGTAAAATCACCCTGGAACCTGTGTGTAAGCCCGGAAACAAAACTGTTGAAATTTCCCGAATTGATTTCAAAATCACCCAGGATTTGCAGATTACCGGCCGGCCTGACTGCTCCGCCGGATTTAGTAATTACAAAAGTGCCAAAGTCTTCAAAAGGTGCAGCCGTTGTAATGATTTGATCAGCCACACCATTGAAAGTGATTACTTCGTTTCCGCTCGTGGAATATCCTACGAAAGTGTCATATAGGGTGTTATTATTTGTCCAGTTACCTCCAACAAAAACCTGGACCCCGGAATCCAGGAAACCAACATTGAGCCCGGCTCCTAAGTTAATGTTTACGTTATTGCCAATGGTTAATACCGAATTGGAATTTGCTTCCAGCGTGCCGTCAATCAGGTTTAGGTTATTGAGAACTGTTACTGGTACCGACATGATCTCGAGTGCATCCCAACTCGCAGAATAAGTTTTATCCAGTGAGAGATTGTAAAAAGTCTCCTCAGTTAAAATATCTGCGTCATCAGGGCCATTAAAGATCACAGTACTTGTCCCTTCATTAAAACCGCTTTCACCGACATTGTTTGCCCAGTCGCCGCCAATATTTATGGTTCGTGTTCCGGCATTAAGCGTACCTGATTGAATTGTCATGTCACCATAAATAGAAATATCTGATGACAATGATAACGCATTCGCCCTCGTGCCATCTGTCAGCAATTCACCACTGCGTGGATCGGTAAGAGGGATGTCAGGTTGAGAACCGGTAGCTTCTTTCGAGGATTTGTTGACCAGTATATTGTTCAACCTATTGGTTGCGGACATCGAAACAGTTCTATCGCTGCTTCCATAAAACTCAAAAGTTCCGTTATCAATTACAAAACCGGTTCTGCTCATGCTAAGCCCACCTGTTGTCCGTATTAGCGCATCCTCAGATAAATTGGCATTCAGTGTATAGGTCAAACCACTTATCGTAATCCCGTTGTCCTTAAAATCAAGCACACCGCCATCCATGGTAAGCGAAGCATTCCGCGAGAACGCCCACCAGCTGTTTCCGTTTCCACCATAAACGTTGATGGTTCCGCCACCGTTAAAGTACAAATCCCCATCAAGGTCAACCCATTGGACATTGTCCTGGTAAAGGTTGATCACCGAACCGGGATTCACCCAAAATCCACCGGTAATACCCTGCTGGGCCAGATCAAGCGCAGTAAATGTTCCTCCCGGATAGACATCAATTCCGCCCGATGTCCACAAATAGGAATTGCAGGTAACAATCTGGCCGGGATAAAGTATTCTCAATGCCGCACCCATATTGGCTTCGAGAATATTAAAGTTTTCGTTGGTATAAATGTTCTGATGACCGGCGCCGCTGAAAGTTACCTTCCCATCGCCAGGCTCAAATCCGCCGGGGAAAAGCAGGTTATGCCAGTCGCCTTTAATGTTAATGTTGTAGCTTGCAGTTGGCGTAGGGGCATTGTAACAGCTTAAACGACCATTGGTGATTACAAGGTTGCCGAGAATATTGAGGTCGGCATTGGCAATGTAAACATAACCTCCCGGTTTTGCGATTCTAAATTCGCCAAGCTTAAGGGTTCCGCCATCCTGATCCTGGATATAGTTGGTGCCGCTTCCGGTCATTTCCAACCTGCCTGCGGAAAGGTCAATATCGTAGGAGGCGTTGCTGGCTACCCTGAAATTACCCCCGCAATAAAATGACCCACCTGACATATCAAGATTACTTCCGTTCAAAAACTGTATTCCACCGGCTACTGTAATACTTTTAAATTCACTCAGCTTAAGCGTGCCGCCATCCTGTATTTCCAGCGCTGTTGTAGAAGTGCTGTTGATGTATAGGTGTCGGTTAGATGCCAACTGAAACTGCCCTGATACAATTCTGAAAGTACCACTACAAGTTACATTATTTTGCTGCGTGACAATCGCATTGTCAGACTTCCAAATCCGGACATTGGTATAGGTATCATTTTGGTTATCGTCCCACCATAAAACATTTCCGGAACCAAAGAAATAAAGTGAGGCCGCAGTACTTGTCATGGTATATTGACCAAAGCCTGCATCAAATGTCCCGTACACATCAAGAAATGAATTATTGTGTGTAAGTATCGCTCCTGATTGCAGGATCATGTTGTTGCATTGCGCTGCTGTATTGATCTCCGGTGAGAAAGGCGTCCCCGATGGAATTACAGCATGGAGTGTACTGGTAGGAACTACATACAACGACCAGTTTTGCGGATCGTGCCAGTTAGTGCTTACAATACCTGTCCAGTAATTTGCAGTAGCAGCTGTTGTCAGGTTAATGGTGTAATCTTCAACTTCTCCATAGGAAGTTGAGCCACACGGGTCAACGGCGCCGGTCCAGGTAATTCTTATTCTCATTACAACCGGACCTGTGGTAGCTCCTGATGGAGGATAGATCGTTGCTGTGTAAGGACCTACCCCGGGTGTACCTGTTACAGCGATTGATTCGTTCGCATCATAAAAATCACCATCTCGGTTCCAATCCACCCATATCCCACACTGATCACTCGGATAAATCGGCGTGCCATTGGTCACTGTCACGGGCATTCCTGCATTTACAGGTAAATTGGTAGAATGGGATAAAGTGTAGTCACCGTAGTTGGTACAACCGGTGGAATTGTCGATGCTTCCGGCCTGAACCCTGCTAATATATTCGGTGCATCCACCCGACGCATAACAACTGGAACTAAAGCTAAAGGCTGCCACTCTTGTCCGCCATGATGCACCCCCGTTGGAGTATTCATTGGTGTACCAAAACCTGGTATCATCCGATGGGTCAACACTCATCATCGAATAATCTCCCCAGCGGTTCCACCCGGTTTGAGAATTCGCTCCTGCAAATATGCTTCGCTCGGTCATTGTCATGGTATTTACAGGATCACTGGCTTTTCTTCCGGTATATCGGATGGATGGGAATACCGTTGAACTCGAAACTGAATACCCGAGTGCAATATCCCCTTCACCATTCATGGCAATACTACCCATCCAACGGCTGTCAGAGGTGGGTGAGTAAGTGCTTTGCTGATGTACAAACCAGTTGGCGCCGGTTTTACGAAGCTCATACCATCGCACTCCAGCCCGGTCGGTATTGTTAACATCCACCGAGTGAGTGCAAACAATAGCCTGATGGGATCCAAAATTCCTGTATTGCGCCCTGAACATTAACACTTCCGGCACTGCATCAAGCTCCTGGGCTACACCCGGTTGAGCAATATTATCCCAACTGGGTCCAAAATTAGAGTCAAAAGCCGTTACATTCAACTGCTGAATTCTGCTGAAAGTGGCTGCTCCGGGATTACTCCAGTTAACGCTGAGTGCATAAATCCACAACTGATCGCTCCCACCCCAGGCATCATCGTTGATGGTTACAAATAAACCCGGTGAACCGAATGGCGCTAAAGTGCCGTCATTGTCCAGGGGCATAATGGCATGAAAACCAATTGAAGGGCGATCGGGATTATCAAATGTAACAGCCTGAGGACTGGCATTTCCGGCAATCATCGCGGTGCGGTTGAACACTGCAACATCCTGTCCCCCTGTATTGCAACCCATATAATAGCCGTCCCTCCATACACCATATTTTGGGTAATCCGGCTTGGTAGCCCAGGAATAAGACCAGCGATACCAACTACCCGTCGGATCGCCGGTTGTTGAAACAGCAATATAGATGCTGTACGGAGAACTTGATTTAAATACGGAAATAAACCACCTGTCGGCTTGTGAATCGTATAATACGATCGGATCGGTTATACTCGAAATAGCAAAACCACTCCAAATCGAAGTTGTGTTTAATGGTCCTAACACTGAATTTCCCAATTTATCAAAGATTTGATAAGAGCTGTTCACCACCTGGAAATAATGATTAGGCCCAACGTCGCCTTGCGTGTCTGGCGGAATTGAACCATTGATATTACTTATCCCTTCGAAATTGATAGTGGGGGCGCCTCGTTCATCGCCCTGGGTACCCATCTCCTGCTGCCAGGCTTCATCGGGGCCTTTGGGCAACGCTGTTTCAGCAAAAGGATGGTTTCTGATACGCATCATAGGATTACGAACAAGGGTGTCTTTCATAAAGGCTGGTTCAACAGGTATATCCCTGAGCGGGATGGAAACATCAAAGTAATCCGGTTGGATAACTTTTGAAACAAACTCCTGACCTTTAGCAGAATAGCTAAACAATAATAAAATGAACAATGGGAAAAGTAAAGTTTTACGCATGATGATAATTTTTATTGATTGAACAATGAATGAATTTTTAGCAAGCGCAAAATAAAGTAATACAGCCCCATATTAACAAATCGTATTTTGTTAATAGTCCTTAAAAACAAGTTATCTAACTGATTATAAATCAAATGCTTTTGTTAACGAAAAGTTAAAAATGCAATTTCGATTGAAATCAAAGAGAAGTAAATTGAATGCAGGAGTTTTTAAGAGTGATTTTTTAAGGAAGCACGGTGAGCAAACATGGGATCACAAACACGGAGCTTTGAACGAGTCTTTTCATACCAGGTTTCAGGAATGATGCAATGGTTTGAATTCGCTTCATTCAACTGAATAAAAAGCAATTTTCCATCTGCACTGATCAGTAAAAATCTCTACTGCGGTTATAACAAATTGGGTTGAACTTTAAAATTTGAAAAACGAATTCAAATGCTATTTATTTATAAACTCCCTGGCTTTTCTTAAGGCACTTTCGATCCCGTCCGGATTTTTTCCGCCGGCAGTTGCAAAATGGGATTGGCCTCCTCCGCCACCACCAATTTCTTTGGCAATTTCGCGGATGATCTGGCCGGCGTTAAGTCCTTTTTCTTTGGTCAGGTTGTCAGAAATCATCACAGTAAGTCCTGCTTTCCCATCTGCTGTGTTTCCCAAAACAAGAAAGAGGTCATCCATAATATCCTTCATCATAAAAGCTAAATCCCTGGCTGCCTGAGCATCACCATCAATTTTTTGAGCGATAAAATTAATACCATTGATGTGCTCGGCCTGACGCTTTAATTCAAACTTCAGGTCGGCAATCTTTTCTCTTTTCATGGCTTCGATCTGCTTTTCCAACACTTTCTTCTCATCAATCAACTCATGAACGGATTTTAGGATATCTTTCTGGTTTTTAAAGATATCTTTCAGGCCTGATATAATCGCATCCTGTTCAATAAAAAGTTCTTCCACACGGTCAGCAGTGATGGCTTCGATGCGCCGGATACCGGCAGCAATAGCAGTTTCAGAAACGATTTTGAACATTGAGATTTGCCCTGTTGCAGGGACATGCGTACCGCCACAAAACTCGATGGAGAAGGAGGGATCAAAGGTTACTACGCGAACAAGCTCACCATATTTTTCTCCGAACAAAGCTGCCGCACCCATCGCTTTGGCCTCATCTATAGGTACATTACGCTGATCGTGTATGGGTACATTTTCTCTGATTTTAGCATTGACGATCTGTTCTACTTTCCGGATTTCCTCCGGCGTCAATTTAGCAAAATGCGAAAAGTCGAACCTCAGCCGGTTTTCGTCAACCAATGAGCCTCGCTGCTCGACATGATTACCAAGCACACGCTTAAGGGCGGCGTGCATCAGGTGAGTAGCACTGTGATGGTTCATCGTCATGCGGCGTTTATCGGCATCCACACGTGCGATGTAGTTGGCATAGAGGTCGTCAGGAAGATGATCACTAATGTGAACGATAAGGTCGTTTTCTTTCTGGGTATCCCTGATATAAATTTTATTTTCATTGCTTTCAAGCGTACCCCGGTCGCCCACCTGACCGCCTGATTCTGCATAAAATGGTGTTTGATCCAATACAATCTGGTAATAAATCTCTTTTTGTGTTTTCACTTTTCTGAACCTCATGATCCGGGCTTCGGCCTCCAGCGATTCATAACCGAGGAATACGGTCTGGTCATCACCAGTTCTGATCACAACCCACTCGTCAGTGTCTATTTCTGCCGCCTGCCGCGAGCGTTGTTTTTGCTGCTCAAGGCGACTGTTATATCCATTCATATCCAAATCAAGGCCTTTTTCGCGTGCCATTAACTGAGTGAGGTCTATCGGGAAACCATAAGTATCAAACAATTCAAAAGCAAAATCACCGGCAATTATTTTCTGACCGGGATTTGATTCCACATATTGTTCAAATCGCCTGATCCCATGGGAGAGCGTGCGCAGGAAAGCATGTTCTTCTTCAGCAATCACTTTAGTAATCAGTTCTTGTTGTGCAACAAGCTCAGGGAAAAATTTGCCCATATCAACCACAAGGATTTTAACCAGCTTGTTGATAAACGGTTCTTTTAAATCGAGAAAGGTAAAACCATATCGAACTGCTCTTCTCAAAATTCGTCGGATCACATAACCCGCCTTGTTATTGGATGGAAGCTGTCCGTCGGCAATAGCAAAGGCGATGGCGCGCAGATGATCGGCAATTACGCGCATGGCGATATCCTGTTTAACATTTTCGCCGTAGTGTTTTCCGGCTAAGCGGCCTATCTCCTGTATAACAGGTTGGAACACATCAGTATCATAATTCGACTTTTTCTTTTGCAAAGCCATAGTCAACCGCTCGAAACCCATTCCGGTATCGACATGTTTTGCAGGCAATGATTCCAATTTTCCGTCATTTTTCCTGTTGTACTGAATAAAAACAAGGTTCCAGACTTCAATTACTTCGGGGTGCCCGGTATTTACCATTTCTTTACCCGGACGTTGACGTCTTTCTTCATCATTACGTAAGTCAATATGGATTTCAGAGCAAGGCCCGCAAGGACCAGTATCACCCATTTCCCAGAAATTATCTTTTTTCGAGCCGTAAAGTATTCTATCTTCGTCGATTATTTTTCGCCAAACATCAAATGCTTCCTGGTCCACGCCAAGGCCTTCGCTATCATCTCCGCCAAACACAGTTACATAAAGTCTTTCCTTGTCGAGTCCAAAAACGCTGGTCAATAATTCCCACCCCCATTCGATGGCTTCCTTTTTAAAATAATCGCCAAAAGACCAATTACCCAACATTTCAAACATTGTATGATGGTAAGTATCATGTCCCACCTCCTCCAGATCATTGTGCTTACCTGAAACCCGGAGGCATTTTTGAGTATTGGCAATCCGTGGATATTTCACGGGAGAGTTGCCAAGGAAAATATCTTTGAACTGGTTCATCCCTGCATTGGTGAACATCAGCGTAGGGTCATTCTTAACCACCATTGGCGCTGAGGGAACGGTTTTATGCTGTTTGCTTTCAAAAAATTCAAGAAATGTCTGTCGTATCTGAGCTGAATTCATAAGGCAATAATTAACAAGTTTGGGTGTTATTGAACTTCGGAAAAGGGTGCAAAATTAGTTTTTTTGGTAATTTTGCAGCAAATTAAAAGTATCAAGTCGTTTCAATCCGTTAATTATGGGTAAAGCAAAATATCATTTCGATCCTGTAACCATAACCTTTGAAATCGTAAAATATCCCTTCAGAAAAAAAGTCAGGAAGTTTTTTCTCTACCTGTTGGCTGCAGGGCTGTATGGAATCATAGTACTTTTTGCTGCTTACAGTTTTCACGACTCCCCCAAAGAACGTTACCTCAAGCGTGAGCTTTCGCATATGGAATTTCAGTATCGAGTACTCAACGATCGTCTGGATCAGATTGGCGAGGTGATTGAAGACCTGCAGCAACGTGACGATAATATTTATCGCGTGATCTTCGAGGCAGAACCAGTCCCCTCCTCAGTGCGCAAAGCAGGCTATGGGGGTGTTGACAGGTATAAAAGTCTGGATGGCTATCTCTACTCCAATTTGTTAGTTCAAACAACCGAGAAACTGGATCAGATCACCGGCCAGTTGGTCGTTCAGTCAAAATCATTTGACGAAGTATTTGAATTGGCCAAAAACAAATCAGCATTTATTGCCTCCATCCCGGCCATTCAGCCTATAAACAACAAAGACCTCAGGCTACTCTCATCCTATTATGGTTACCGGATGGACCCATTTTACAAAGTCATGAAACTACACGAAGGTGTGGATTTTTCAGCCCCGGTTGGCACAAAAATTTATGCTACCGGCGATGGCATTGTTACAACAGTGGAAAAGGGGAAAAGCCATTATGGTAACAACGTCCTGATCGATCATGATTTCGGGTATGAAACCTTTTACGCACATTGTGCTGAAATTAAGGTAAAACCCGGTGAGCGCGTCAAGCGGGGACAGGTGATTGCAACTGTTGGCATTACAGGTAAATCAACAGGTCCTCACCTGCACTACGAAGTAAGAAAAAACGGAAGAGCCATTAACCCTATCAATTTCTTCTTCAACGACATCAGCCCGGAAGACTACCAATTGATGATAGAGCTCTCTGCAAGACCATCCCAAACAATGGATTAAACCCGCATAATCAATGAGGTAATCAAACAACCAGATGGCGAAAATTCCTGTTGAAAAAATGTTTTTTAAAATTGGTGAAGTGGCCGATATGTTTAATGTTAGTACTTCGTTGATCCGCTTTTGGGAAAAAGAGTTCGACATCATCCAACCGAAAAAGAACAAAAAAGGCAACCGGCTTTTTACTCCTCAGGATGTTGAAAACTTCAGGATTATTTATCATCTTGTCAAAGAGCGCGGCTTCACTCTTAAAGGCGCTCAGGAAAAACTGAATCAAAACAAACATGATACGATTGACAAGGTGGAAATCGTGAAATCATTGCAAAAAATCAGGGGATTTCTGGAGGATATAAAGGCGGAACTCTAAGTTGTTGCTGCAGTATCTGGCAAAAACACCTGGGTAAGATCAACTTTCAAATCACCATTAAAAATGTTTACCGGAATTTTATCATCACCTGCATACATTCCTACAAACTGATACTTTCCGCTTTCATCCAGAAGAAATACATTTACGTTTTCGTCATTTGGATTGACGATCCAATATTCTCGAACACCATGCTCCTGGTAGATTTCAAATTTGTCCTTGATATCCCGCTGTGAATTTTTTGGTGAAACAATTTCGATAATCAGGTCGGGAGCACCAAGGCAGCCGCGATCGTCAAGTTTTGAAAGGTCACAAACAACATAAATATCGGGTTGTACAACTGTGTATATTGATCGGTCAGCCTTACTGGTTTTGTTTTTTGGAAGCCTTACATCTGAGGGGGCATGATAAACCTCACATTTTTTTGTTTCGAGATATACACCCCATATCTTCATCAAAATTGCAGAAATTCTCTGGTGTTTACGTGATGGCGCCGGAGTCATTAACCTGATGAATCCATCAAATAACTCTCTTCTTTTATCATCCATCCAGGTCAGATAATCAGCGTATGTGTATCTTTTAGACAAATCCAGTTTGAGCGTTTCCATTTTATATCGGTTTAATTTTGACAAAAATAAAACTTTTTTCAAACTGATAAAACCCTGAGCATGCAATTTGAACTTCACAAATGCCCTATTGAACAGTACCAATAAAAACCGGAACGACCAATCCGATCCTTCCGGTTTTAAATGATTTAAAACTTAAATTGTTATTGCACTTCAGGTTCCGGCAAAAACTCAGTCTCCGTCACAAACGTCCGTTCAAACAGCTGGGCTTTGGTTCCGTCGAATTCTGCCTGAGGATTCATTGTGGAAGTGATCACCCAGTTGATCAGCGTGTCAGGTGTTGAGAAGGCTTTTAGTTCAACTGGATTAAAATTATTTCCTTCAATATTCAGTTCAAAGGCTGCATCTCCTGTTTTGATTGTGGATGAAGGAACAAAGTTAGCACTTGTCAATCTTTGGAGCCTGCTGAGGTACCTTACCGTTTTGAGAGAATCGGCGGGTTGGTTGTTGATCATCCACCGGTTATCCACTTTTTCGACTGTAAATTGAAAATCCGGATGAGTGAACTCCAACCTTGAAATATCATCCTTGTTCACATTCACCAGCGTTTTGTTGCGGTATGCGTTGACGTCCTTCTGGTAAGTCATTCTGAGGAACCCCTCCACTGCATAAACTTTTTGATCGTCTGCCCGACGAACAAAACTGGTCATTTTACCCTGTTGCTGTTGCTGTTGCATTTGGCCCTGGGGTGGCTGGGTATAGGAAAATTTACCAAAATAAACATCAGCCAGATTTTTACTGTCACCTTTCACCTTCACCCGGATGGCTGCCGAATCCGTCACTTCGTATTCCGTCCAACGATCTTTTGAAGTGGCTGCAATGCGTTCGGGCTTTATTTCATGAAATTGACCAAGGATTGATTTCACAAGGTTGTAATCTGCAGGGTAAGAATTTCCTTCGGCCTTTACACTCCAGTCGGATTCCGTATTTCGAACAAGCTGTATTTCTGCATTTTCCGTTGGAATATGGATGTGAATTTCGGTCACCTTTGCCGTATCAACAGCAATAAGCACCCGACTGAAAGATCGGTCTTTATCACCCCTGAATTCGGAAAGGGCGTAAATTGCAGCAAGTATCACCAATATGATGATCAGGACTTTAACATTTAATTTTTTAAACATAACCTTCCTCCATTCTTTTAGTTCGTTTTTTTCTTCTAAGTTGCATCCTAACAAGTCCAAGTACCACAATCAACACGATTGGAAGTAAGAAATTCACCCACTTGTAAGTAGCTCGTTTCCCTTCTTCCAGTTCGTCGAGTGGTCTGGAAGTAACCTCTTTTGTACGCAGTTCAATCAACCCGGTGTCATCTGAGAGCCAGTCAATCGAATTCACCATCAGGCTGATGTTGTCTGCGGGTTTTGGTTGGGCATTTTGTCCCTCGCCATTGATGGCGAAATCACCATCGGTAATTAGTATGATCTTCGAATGCACCTGGCCAACAATAGGACCTTGCAAAATTGCCCCTACTGTTTGTCCTGCCAACGGAAAGTCCCTGTCACTCCATTGTTTTTCGATGTTAAAGTACAATGGGACAGATAAAGTTCCAGATTTTTCAGAAGTTTGAAGGATGGGGGTAAATTTAATAATTGTGTCCCCATTAAAGTTGATTACACTGGCAAATTGCAGTAATACTTCATTTAATCCTTTTGTAACAGGCATATTGGGAAATTTTCGGATCGCCGGCCAATAATGAAACGGAATTTGCCTTGTAAAGGTCATGAATCCGGTTTGTTGCCGAACACCAATGTTTCCGGCACTCTTATCCACAATAAAATGATTCTCGATCATTAATCCTTTTTCTGCCAACCATCCACTTAAATTGCTTGGGTTCAAATTTCCCTGCATGGTCTGGAAATCGCCTTCCACATGATTGTGGGCAATAAAAAGTCGTCCCCCATTTGCTAAATAATCATCCAGTCGTCTGAGTTCAAAATCAGAAAATGAATCGGTGGGTGCAACAATTGCGAGAGTGAGGTATTGGGAGAGGTCAGCAGATTCGTCTGAAAGATTGACGGGTGCAATGTTGTAAAGCACCTGCAACTGCTCCATAGCCTGCATCATCGCATTGATCGATGGTTGACCATGCCCCTGAACAAATCCGACCGATGCTTTATCAACCACCGAAAGTTTCTTTATTGCAGAGGAAAGGGTAAATTCCATAGCTGCGCCAGGCTGAATGACGGGAATAATATCAGTACGATCTCCCATTGCCAGCTTTGCGCCAAGGTAAACACGTTGCTGCTTCACCTGGTCTTTTTCCCTGACATTCAGCACTAACGGCTGGATTCCAGCTTGAGCAGCTTCCTGCTCAACCTGGGGATCATCATTCGGATTGACAAACTCATAGTTCACCATACCTTTGGAGATGTTGGAATATTCGATCAGCAAATCCTGAAAATCCTTCCGGGCTTTCTCAATTTCAGGCTGGCTTCCTTTTGTAAAATAGGCTGTGACTGTTACCGGCTCATCGAGTGAGCGCAGAATATCTTTTGTGGCTTTGCTTAGTGTGTAAATCTGGTCACCGGTGAAATCTAGACGCATGAAAAACCTTGTAGAGAGCACATTTAACAAAACCAAAACCACCACGATCAATATTAACTGAGATGCTAATGACTTTTTCCTTTTCATAATTCAAATTTTTTCCATTAAAGTTAAATCCTGTTTTTCTGCAAAACCGCTTCAGTGCCAACAAGGCTTATAAAAATGATGGAGATAAAATAGATCAAATCCTTGCTATCAACAACACCTCTTGAAACGGACTCGAAGTGAGCGCCAAGGCTTAAGAAATAAAGGATTTCGCTGATTAAACCGCTGGCAGCAGTTGACAGAAAACCAAAAACAAAGTGAAACAAAATACTGATGGCCAATGCCAGCAGAAAACCAACAATCTGGTTATTTGAAATACTACTGGCAAAAAGCCCGATACTTATATAGGTTGCACTAATAAGCAGCAAACCAAAATACCCCATGATAGTGGCGCCATGATCAATATTACCCAACCTTGCCACAGTAAAATAATAAGGAATGGTGAATGCAAGGGCGATCCCGATCAACAACAATGTAGCCAGGAACTTGCCGCTGATCACCTGCCAGTCATTCACCGGGCGGGTAAGGAGCAATTCGATAGTACCGGTTTTGTTTTCTTCGGCAAACTGACGCATGGTAAGTGCCGGGATAAAAAAGAACAATGTCCAGTAAGAAACGCCGAAAAAGGCCTGCAGGCTGGCTTGTTTTACAAAGAAAATGTCCGAACCATACAGCCAGGTGAACAGCCCGCTAAAGCCGAGGAATGCAATCAGCATAATGTAGGCTGTCAGTGAGTCGAAGAATGACTGCAATTCTCTTTTACTAATGATCCAAATTTGCCTCATAGTCATTTATTTTGTTGGTTAAATCCTGATATTAAATTGAAATTTAACGATTTAATTAATGGTGAGTTCGCGGAAGATATCCTCCAGTTTAGTTTCCAGGGGTGTAAGCTCTGTTAACGTCCAGTCATGCTGCACACAGAGTTTGAAAATTGCCTTTCGGGAGGAGATATCGCTTTTACTCTGGACTTCAAAAATATTGCGCTTATGGTTGACAATGTCCACCATTTCCACAGAAGGGAGTTGACTCAATTTTTCAAAAATTTTATTTGCTTCTGCATCCTCAATGGTCACGCGGAGAATTTCCTTTCCCTGGGCATGTTTGCGGAGGTCTTCGGCAGTGCCGTCAGCGACAATTTTACCTTTGTTAATAATCATGATCCGGTCGCAGGTGGCCTCTACCTCTGCCAGAATATGTGAACTTAGGATGACTGTCTTTTCACGGCCGATCTTCTTGATCAGCTCCCTGATTTCAACAATCTGGTTGGGGTCAAGTCCTGAAGTCGGCTCATCAAGAATGAGAACTTCCGGGTCGTGGATCAATGCCTGTGCTAAACCGACGCGCTGGCGGTACCCTTTCGACAACTCACTGATTTTTTTATGTTTTTCCCCTTCAAGACCGCAGACGATCACCATTTCCCTGATCTTGTCTTTGATCTTTGCCGAAGAAATCCCCTGCAATTCCCCTACAAACTTCAGGTAATCAATAACAGCCATGTCCTGGTAAAGCGGGTTGCTCTCCGGCAGATAACCGATCCTCTTTTTGATCTCCTCCGGCTGTTCATGGATCGAAAACTCGCCTACCTTGATATCACCATCATTTGGGATCAGGTAAGTAGTGATTGCCTTCATTGTGGTTGTTTTGCCGGCGCCGTTTGGCCCAAGAAAACCAAGTACCTCGCCGGTTTTCACACGAAACGAGATGTTGTCAACCGCGCGTTGTGTACCATAAATTTTTGTCAGATTTTTAACTTCAATATCCATAAATTCACTTTTTTTTTGGTTTGCAAAAAAACGAAAAACAAAAATTTTATTGAGCTACAAAGAATGACTTTAACATTATTTAACTGGAGTGAAAACATTAACTGTTAAGGGTTTAACCGATTTTTTTACCTAAGAATTAGGAAGTTGGAAGACCAACCGGCTGTTACCTTAGGCGATCTGCCGAACGAATCAGTTTTTCATCTTTTCGAATGAAATGACTCGCCAGAAACAACATGATGATGGAAATGAGTGGTAAAATATTACCAATTCCATAATCTGGACGTGCGCTGACTTTTGATTCTATTATCGTGGAAAAGAAAAAAATGCCTCCAATCAGGATTACATGAAGGAAGATATTTAGCCTGTTCAATCGAATCTGGAGCACTCGCTTTTTGTATTGAAAAATTGTATACACTGCCAGTAAGACGATCAAGGCCTGCACGATGGAAAGTGGCAAACCAAACCAAACCGGGAATAACACAGACTTCTCTGCACCAAAAGGATCACGGACCAGGTCTTCGACACCGTAAAGGAAAAACCTGAAATAACCCAGTTCGGAGAAGTAGGTGGCCAAAGGCAGGAAAAACAATAATATTCCCGAAACCACAACAACAAGCATGTAAACCGTTTGAATCCTCTGCAACATTGTCTTAAGAATTTTAGTTGTCAAAATCAGGCCGCAAAGATAGTATCATTTTGGGCTTTGAAAAGCGTGTAGCCACATTTCAATGCAACCTTTCGAGGCTGAGAATGGCAAGCCGGTAACCATCCATCCCGAATCCAATGATCGAACCGGCAGCATAGGGAGCAATGAAGGAGGTATGCCGAAAGTTTTCGCGACTGAAAATGTTGCTGATATGCACCTCGACAACCGGCGTACTGATGGATTTTACAGCATCGCCAATGGCAACCGAAGTGTGTGTGTAACCGCCGGCGTTCAGGATAATCCCATCGCAGCTAAATCCAACCATCTGCAATTTGTCAATGATTTCCCCTTCAATATTGGATTGGAAATAATCGAGCTGATGCATTGGAAAAAGTAACCTGAGTTCCTTAAAAAAATCGTCAAACGATTTGTTACCATAGATTTCAGGTTCCCTGACGCCAAGCAGGTTCAAATTCGGTCCGTTGATGATCTGGATTTTCATACATTTGCTTTTTGGCAAAAATAACTACTTCATCCAAACTACATTTTTCTTCATCCGACATTTCTGATTTCGGCCTGTTCGATAATCCTTGTTCGATATTCAATATTCCAATTCACCCCGTGAATGTAACCAAACATCCACCAAACCTGAAACAACGGTGGACTTTGCAGGCAATTCACGGGGTGAATGATCTCTTGTGAATGTTATCAGCCTTTTACCCTGCAAATAAGGTAATAAGGTTGAAAAGCCTGATGGTTGCTCAGTTCTACTAAGGTTTGAAGATGGAAATAAGGTTTTCAATTTTTCGGGTCATTTTTCGGAGAAGGAATACCTTATCCCGAAAAAAAAACCTTAGTAGAGAGGATGTTTTGTAACAATCAACCTTATTACCTTATTGGTGAACTGTCCAGGCAATTCACGGGGTAATTGAACTTTTAAAGGAGATATCCGATTGAAGATTTAAGATGTTCGATATCAGAAATTCAAGATTCTCCAAAGGAGTCCTTCGGACAATATTCCTTGTTCAATATTCAATATTCCTTGTTCGATATTCAATATTCCAATTCACCCCGTGAATGTTACCAAAAACCCACCAAACTTTGAACTTCGGTGGGCTTTGCAGGTGATTCACGGTGTGAATGATCACTTTTTAAGGTTTGAGGATGCAAATAAGGTTTTCAATTTTTCGGGTCACTTTTCGGAGAAGGAAAACCTTATCCTGAAAAATACCTTAGTAGAGAGGATGATTTGGAACAATCAACCTTATTACCTTATTGGTGAACTGTCCAGGCAATTCACGGGGTAATTGAACCTTTAAAGGAGATATCCGATTGAAGATTTAAGATATTAGATATCAGAAATTCAAGATTCTCCAAAGCAGTTCTTCGGACAAGCCGGTGAAAAGCGAAACAGGATTGCAGTTGCAAAAGTTAAGATCAGTGGATTGACAAAACTGAACTATGCTACTTTCAACTTGCCGAAATTATTTTTCTCCAGCTTTTCCAACACATAGTTTTTGGTGACTTTCAGTTCTTTCTGTGTCTTCTTTGAAGGCAGTTCAAACATGTCGTCGTTAAGGATGGTTTCCATGATCGTGCGTAAACCCCTGGCGCCAAGTTTGAACTCGATCGCCTTTTCGACGATGGCGGCAAGGGCGGTTTCGGTGAAAGTTAATGTCACATTATCCATCTCCATCAGCCGCGTAAATTGTTTGACCAGCGCATTTTTCGGCTCAGTAAGTATTCTCCTCAGTGCTCCTTCGTCCAGAGGATTCAGGTAAGTGATGACCGGCAAACGCCCGACTATTTCAGGGATCATCCCGAATTTTTTCAGGTCGGGAGCAGCAATGTATTTCAACATGTTGTTCCGGTCAATCTGCTCTTTGTGTTTGCTGTTGGTGTATCCAATAGCATTGGCTTTCATTCTTGAAGCAATGATTTTATCTATACCATCGAATGCGCCGCCTGCTATGAAAAGAATGTTTTCGGTATTCACCTGGATCATCTTCTGCTCCGGATGTTTGCGACCACCATAAGGAGGAACATTCACAATCGAGCCTTCGAGCAGTTTTAACAGTGCCTGCTGAACACCTTCGCCCGAAACATCGCGGGTGATGGAAGGATTGTCGCTTTTGCGGGCAATTTTATCAATCTCATCAATAAATACAATTCCGCGCTCGGCCGCAGATACGTCGTAATCGGCAGCCTGAAGCAAACGTGAAAGAATGCTTTCCACATCTTCACCCACATAACCTGCCTCAGTGAGGACTGTGGCATCGGCAATGGCAAAAGGAACCTTTAACATTTTGGCAATCGTCCGCGCCATCAGGGTTTTACCGGTCCCGGTTTCTCCTACTATGATGATGTTCGATTTTTCAATTTCCACATCATCATCAGCCCCCTTCTTGAAACGGGTTTGTGAAATGCGCTTAAAATGATTGTAAACCGCAACGGAAAGAATCCTTTTGGCTTCTTCCTGCCCAATCACGTATTGATCAAGATAATGCTTGATCTCGCCGGGTTTGAGCAATTTGAAATCCAGCGCCAATTTTGATTTTGTAATGGCGGCTTCCTCCTGAAGAATTACATGAGCCTGCTCGGTGCATTCGTTGCAGATATGTCCGCTGATACCTGCTATCAGAAGCTTTACTTCATTCCGGCTTCTGCCGCAGAACGAACATTTATCATTTTGCTTTGCCATAATCGAAACGGTGTTGGTTTAAGGTTGCTTTTTACCTGCCTCCAAAACTTCGTCAATCATACCATATTCTTTGGCTTCTTCTGATGTCATCCAGAAATCGCGGTCGGCATCTCTCCAAATGGTCTCGTAATCCTTTTTGGAATGCTTGGCTATGATCTCATACAATTCCCGCTTCAGTTTCTGAATTTCCCTTGCCGTGATTTCGATATCAGATGCCTGACCTTCAGCGCCACCCATCGGCTGATGAATAAGTATTCTTGAATGTTTGAGTGCTGTGCGCTTACCCTCTTTACCGGCGCATAGCAACACGGCTCCCATTGAAGCTGCCATTCCGGTACAGATTGTTGCAACGTCGGAGCCGATGTATTGCATGGTGTCGTAAATGCCAAGACCGGCATAAACAGAACCACCGGGTGTATTGATGTAGATTTGAATGTCCTTGGACGAGTCCACTGACTCGAGGAAAAGTAACTGAGCCTGAATAATGTTGGCTACGTCGTCGTATATAGGAACTCCGAGAAAAATAATGCGGTCCATCATTAAACGCGAAAAGACGTCCATCTGAGCCACATTGAGTTGACGTTCCTCAATGATTGTGGGTGAAATATAGCCGCTCACCAGCGAATTGAACCTGTGCATCGAAAGACTGCTGATACCGCGATGCTTTAGGGCGTATTTATTGAATTCGTTTTCGGGATACATAGATTTGGAATTTGAATTTACTATTTAACGATTGGCTTTTCCTATTGTTCATCTGCCTGGGATGACTTGTTTTCAACAATTTCTTCATGGTCATGGTCGTGATCATGGTTGTGGTCATGCTCATGATCGTGCTCATGCATCAGATCACCAAAACGCTGACGGTATTTTTCTTCGGAAATCCTGTAAAACTCTGCGGGTGATAACGGAACATCCTCCAAAGTGATTTTGGATTTGATCAGTTCAGCAAACCGCAATTCATAAATTTGTCTTCTCCGCTTAGTAACTTCCTCTTTATGCTTTTCGTCTTTAAGCCAATCATTGGCGTACTTTTCGGTAATCGTATCCACTTCCTCCTCAGTCATGCCAGCGTTGTACATAAAGTAGCTGGCAATCTGCTTTTTAAACTCCTTTTTCAAAATTTCTGGTGAAATAACCAACTCATTATAGGTTGATTTCAGCTTGCCTTCGATCATATCATTGATCAGTTGCAATTTGAGATGAACATAATCTTTGGCAATATCCTCCTGGCTGAACTTACCTTCGTTCATAAAATGTAACCAACGCTTCATGAATTCATCCGGTAACTGGATATTTGCATTCTCGGTCAACCGGTGCATCACATCAGCGATGAGCATCAGGTCTGATTCCTTCTCATTATAAAGTTCGATCTGGCGGGCAATTTCAGCTCTGAACGCTTTTTCATCAGAAATTTCTTTCCCTGGGAACATGTGTTCATAAAATTCTTCGTTCAACCCTGAAGGTTCATCCTTCTGGATGTAGGTGATTTTCATCTGATAACCATTTGGATTGGCTTCGATGGCTTTTTTGTCCAACCCCATTTTTTCCTCGGCATGTTCCAGAGTACCAAACAATTCGACTGCATTGACGGTCAGGATATCATTTACCTTTTTACCCACCAACTGGTTAAGCATTTTCTCATCTACATTTTCATCAAGCAGTAGTTTGCAGGGCGAAAAAGTTCCGTCATCCAGCAAGTTACCTTTATTATTGAGTTCCCTCAGATCAAATTCAATTTCGACACCCTTTTCCACTTCTTCCACCTCCTTTTTTGTCGGATAACGCTTCTGCTCCCCTTCGATGATTTTGTCGATCTGTTCATCAGTAGCCTGAATCCTGTAATAATCCAATTTCATATTGTCTGAAAGTTCAACTTCAAATTCCGGTGCAAGGCCAATATCGAAATAAAATTCAAAATCCTTCTGCGTTTCAAAATTCACCATGCCTTTTTCACCATTTGGAATGGGATCGCCAAGCACATTGAGGTTTTCATTTTTGATGTAGTTGTTCAACTCCTCGTTGACCATCTTATTAATTTGTTCCATCAAAATTGAGATTCCATATTTTTTTTCAATCATCCCCATGGGCACTTTGCCTGGTCTAAATCCGGGAATAGTAGCCTGGCGGGCAAATTTTTTCAATTCATCATGGTAAGTTTTTGAATAATCCGCTTCAGCAATCTCAAGTTTGAGGGTGGCAGTCAAATCTCCGGTTTGTTCTTTCGTTATGTTCATTAAGTTGATTTTTTGAAAATTGGCTGCAAAATTAGTATTAATTGGGCAAACAAATTGTACCTTTGCACCGTTATTTAAAATTGTAAGACCGTTCTTTCACATTATGGGGATGACTGGATTTGACAGCAAGGAAGCGTTAATAGTAAGCATGTCGGGCAATGAGAATGTGGCTCGTCATCAACTTTTCTCAAGCCATAACTGGCAACAATTCATCTTACGCTCTCGCAGCATAATCGAAGATTAGTAGATTCATGCTAAATCCTGCCACAAGGTGGCGGGACGGGACATCCCGCAGGCGGACAAGCCTTGTTCCTGCCTGATCACGGGGTGAAGCAAAACAGGGCTAGTTGATCTCCTGCTCCGGGAGATTGGCGAAATAACAGGAGCTAAGGTAGCGATAGACCGTTCTTCGCCGGTCGTTACACAAAAATCAATGAAGAACTAAACATGTAGAAAGCATTAGTGCTGCTTGTTTGGACCCGGGTTCGACTCCCGGCATCTCCACAACGTCAATAAAACCAGGGAATTAGCCAAATAAATAGTAAAGGCTTTCTTCCTGGTTTTTT
>JACZJL010000146.1 GCA_014860585.1 Bacteroidales bacterium
GCACATGGTACGAGGTGTGCATACCTCCCGGGAAGACAGCCAAGTTTGACTATTCCGATGTGGATTTCTGCGGAAATACGTCCGTACAACGCTGGAACGGAACCAGCTGGGAGGATTATCGTCACTGGAACTGGAATGGCAGCCCACCCAACAACCACAGGGAGATTGACAATGTGGGCACTGGCGTTGGCAAGGTAAGGTTGCATAATGACAATTATGACCAGGATGGTTTCCAGGTATCCGTTTCGATAGATCCGCCAACAAAGCAGACTTCGCCTGACAATCGTGAGGAATTTGCCACCGTATCGCTGGGCGGCCGCGATGGTCGCTCATGTGAGTTCGGCAATATTGTTGCCACTACGCATGTGTTTGCATTCGAACAGGGAGCATTGTACAGCGATTTTCCCGGCACACTTGGAGAGGGTGGAGTTGATAACCTGGAAATAGAATTTGAAAGCTATGATAACCCTTACTGGAGCGACATGCAGTTGATGATAAGCTGTGTCAGTGTCAGTGAACCCCTTACTTTGTCACTGGCTATTCCGGATGCTGATGTGCCACTTACTACTGCTGATATTTTGCCGGGAGAAACTGTTTGTTATTTGAATCCCGGCGGAATTAATGCACCAGGTTATCATACAATGACCATTTCCTTAGCCACAAGTGGCAAGCAGCCTGCTACTCTTACAATTGATGCTTTTAATTTCAGTTCTTTGGTCTGGACTATGTTCTATCACTTAGACTACGGCGATGCTCCTGATTCTTATCTTACTCTGGGATCAAGTAATGGTGCAAGACATGGTGGTGATGGTTTACTGCGGCTTGGAAATTTGATTGATTTTGAATTGGACGGACAACCTTCACCTGGCGCCGATGGTGATGATTTGAATAATGAGCCGGATGAAGATGGTGTTTTGTTCCTGAATCCGATTGTTGCCGGTGAAAATATGAATCTGAAAGTTTTTGCTTCAGCTCAGGGGTACCTCAGTTCCTGGATCGATCTGACCGGAAACGGAACATTTACCGATGCAGGAGAAAAAATCTTTTCTAACATATTGCTTACACCCGGCTGGAACACTTTGTCCGCAAATATTACCCCAAATGCCAGGGTAGGAATTACTTATATCCGGTTCCGCTTCTGCAGCACCGCAGGGCTGAATTTCTTTGGACTTGCTGCAGATGGTGAAGTAGAAGATTATAGAGTTAACATTTATCCTGCCGGATGGGGTTATATTCCTTCACCGGTTACACACCTGATACTTATTCCGCTTAATGTCGGATTGAATGCAAATCTGCTTAATCCCGATGATATTCTTGGTGTTTTCTACACTGATGAAGCGGGTAACCTCAAATGTGGTGGTGCTTCTGCATGGGATGGAACAACCAATCAGGTATTGATTGCCAATGGTGATGACATCACTACGATCGGCAAAACGGGTTTCGCCGAAGATGAAGAACTGCAATGGAGATTGTTCAAGGTAGCAACCGGAACCGCACAATGGATTGACGTAACCTATGATCCTGCATTTCCTGATTCTGATGGGAAGTTCAGCAGCACTGGTTTATCAGCACTTGCCTCTCTGGGCAATTTTTATGATCTCCAGATATTTAGCGGATGGAGCGGGCTCTCCACTTACTTTATTCCTTCTAATACTGATATTGTAAGTATGATGAACCCAATTGTGAATGACCTGATCATCCTCTACAATATCACAGGAGTTTACTGGCCTTCGCAAAACATCAACACTCTGATCACCTGGAATATTTACAAAGGTCACGTGATTAAAGTGAGCGATGACGTCATCCTCACATTAGCTGGCCAGGATATTACTAACAAAACCGTATCCCTGGTTTCGGGCTGGAACCTGATCCCTGTTTTCAGCCAGTCCTCTTCAACATCTCTGCTGGGTGGGTTACCCGGATTTGTGGTTGCCAAGGGAGTAGCCACCAACGAGGTTTACTGGCCTGCCTACAACATCAACACAATGCCTTACCTGAATGTCGGGAAGGCATATTACGTTTATACCACCCAGGCCGGCTCAATAACTTACGCCAAAGGCGGAGAAGAAATATTATGGGAATCGCCGGAGATGATTGCCTCAACGCCGTGGAACGACATAGCATGGTCACCTAATGCTCATCTCGTAGCATTTACCGCCGAAAGCCTGAAATCGCTGCAAAATGGCGATATGCTGGCTGCTTTCACACCCGCTGGCCGTTGTGCCGGTGCTGCAGTTATTTCGGATGTTGCAGACCCGGCTGTCCTTATTATCAACGGTGATGATCCGACTACTCCAACTTTAGATGGTTTTCAAACCGACGATCAGTTGAACTTTAGGGTTTACCGTGAGCAAACAAATGAAACGTTTGAACTTGAAGTAATCTGGGATAAAAATCTCAATCATTCAGGTTTGTTCGAAACAAATGGATTGTCTTCAGTGGTTATCATGAAGACTGCAGGCTTACGTAAAACCGAAGCGGCATTATTTGATTTCACCATCAATCCGAATCCTTCTAAAGGTATCTTCAACATTAAAGGTTCTCAACAGATTGATGAAATCACCATTTCTAATCTTTTTGGTGAAACGATCCTATCCAAGCAAATGTCAACAAACGAACCTGTTGATTTGAGGGATTATCCTGACGGAATTTATTTTATTAGGATATCCTCCTATGGAAAAGTGTTTTTTAGCAAGTTAGTAAAAACTAATTTGTAAAGTGTTTAATATCAATGCCCCGACCTAAATGGTTGGGGCTTTTTAACCCAAAAAATATGAAAATATGAAAACTATTTTAATCGTGATAGCAATTACAAGTTCGCTTTGTCTTTACCCGCAGGTAAACAATTCGAATTTTGATTTGAAGGAATCTGAAAAATCAAGCAAAAAACAGAGCAATAACCTGGATATACTCAACTATAACAAGGTACCCATTGGGATTCATCCCTTTATGGACGGAAACTGTACATTTTATTTGGAATGGGATTCGGCAAAAGTGAGAATAAACAAGCAAGTTGGCAAGCGTGGTGCTATCTGTCGTGAATATCAAAACGACTGGGTGGCAACTTCATCAAAAGATGGGAACAAGATCGTTTACTCAGGTGTTACCTTATTTGAATTGCATGATTTTTGGGATGCTGACACTTATGAAATTGATGATTTTAACAAATTTGGATGGACCGTTGATCCTACTTTAAAAAATCCAAACTTTTCTTTAATTGCCTGGGTTTTCGATGATATTAATGAACCTGATGATAAATGGCTTCGACACCGAACAACAGAGCGTGATCCTTTTACCGGTTTATGGTCCAGCCATTTGTGTAACAGATCAGGACTTGATCATATTGACGATCGGGGATTTATCGTAAGATTAAACAAAGATCCGAATACCGATATACAATGGTTGCCAGGCGATCCCGAACCGGGAGATTTCAGGTGGAGATGGCCGGATTATCATGGCTTCTATGGGAAATTCGATTTCAATCAATCCTCGCGTATAAATGCTGTTGCATGGGCATGGGAATATTTTAATGTAATGAATACCCCGGGACAAAGCACTCCCAATGAAGTTTACGAGTTTTGTCTGCATGGCGGCATTGGCGGAAAAGGTGGGGATGATTCATCTACATACAAACCATGCATCCACACTATGCGTGTTTTAGATCATTATGATCCTCATAACGGCCAGAGTTATTATGTTGATATCATTGTGATTGATGGCCCGGGGCATGTTAAAAAGCCAAAACCTCCAGATTCTTTACCACCATTTCCACCAAATCCAGGTGGTGGTCACGGGGGTAAAAACCCAGGAGGCAATCATTTAAGCGGTTTCCCGGGGAATGTATTGTTGGTTCCCGGCCAATACGTCAATACTTATTACGACTTATCAAATACTGGAGTTGTCGGCGGCAATTTCCTCATAACAATCCAGGATAATGAACTGTTGGATGGCGATATTGTCTCCTCAATATTTTTTGAAGCACTTGAAAGAAAAACCCTAAGGTATGAATTTGCAGTACCTCCTGATATCCCAATAGGTTCAGTACACCGGTTCAATTTTGATGCGGTTACCGAAGAACATCCTGAGCAAACTGATTCCTTTTATATTGACCATATCGTGTCAGCGCCGTCCAATAACTTGATTTGGGCTCCTGCAGGCGTAAATATGGAATCTCCAATGACTATCATGAATGGACTTGCATCTATGGGACACTTTGCTGAATTGCATCAAATTCTACCTGATCCAACAATTCTTTTTGATTTCGATGTGATATGGGTTTGCCTTGGAACTGCACCCGATTATCAGGAGATTGACCAGGGATCGCCTGAATATCTGTCTTTGCTGGAGTATCTGAACAGCGGCGGTTCAGTATATCTCGAAGGAGGTAGTTTCTGGAATACAGCCTCCAACGAGTTGCTTTCACTGTTCAACATCCATTCTGAATCAACATTCTATACAAACATTGAAAAAGTAGTTGGCTACCAATTTTTTAAATTAATGGATTTCAGCAGAGAAGAATCTATGCAAACTTTGTCCACGGATAAACTAAGGATTGCAACGAACAACTATTGTGAAACACCGGGATTTTACGGAAATCTTATGCTATTCAACGATGAGGGGGAAGATTATTCGTTTATGATCTACAATGATTCCGAACTCACAGGGAGAAGAACCGTCGGCAGTTCGATCGAACTTGGGAGCCTGAAAGATTTCGAATTAAGCGGTTATTCTAAAAACGACCTCATTAACAGGCTGCTATACCTCCTGTTACCACCACAGGTGGAACCGGCACTAATGGTAATGGCGGTAATGGATAATGCTGAGATTTTCGCAGGTGAATCGGTCTCGTTTTTCGGATTCAGTGAACCCGATGCCGATCAATGGAATTGGCACTTCGAAGGGGCTGATCCATCCTACTCAGCCCGCAAATCGCCTGAAGAAATATATTATTACATGCCTGGTGTTTATGATGTTAAACTATCAGCAAACAATACTTTTGCACGTGGAGGAGTTGTAATTGAAAATGCCATAACGGTTATGGAAAATATTCCACCCGGATGGGAACCATCTCCATCGCCTAATTGGGCTACAGTAAATGTTCCTTTAGAAATCAATCCTTCGATCAATGATGTAATACTGAAACCAGGTGATATTATAGGAGCATTTCATAAAGATCTCAACTTATCGGATAAATGTGCCGGCTATTGCATTTGGCCTGGAAATCAGTCAGTATCTTTCATCATTTCAGGTGACATTTTTTATACGATTTTCAAAGAAGGATTTTCGGAGGGCGAAGAGATCGTTTTCAAAATATATTCAATGGCTGAGCAAATGGAATACCGCGCTGATGGTATCACGGCTGATTATAACCCGGCATATTTTTCACAGGGTGAAATGATTACACTTGAACTGTTGAAAGCTGTTTTTGAGCAGGACTATTTTTTATTCGATGGATGGCAGGGATTTTCATCGTTTATCATTCCAAAACAGGGTAATATTCCGGAAATCTTTTCACAGATTTCAGAAAACATGATCTTTTTTGGCAACAATTATTCCTTCTGGTGGCCGTCACAAGGTATAAATACGTTTGATAACTGGATGATTCAGAGCGGATATAAAATGAAACTGGAATCGACTGCCACATTCCATGTATCAGGCTACATTCGCTTGCCAGGATATAGCATTTTGGATCAGGGGTGGTCGTTGTTACCCGTATTTTCTGATGTGCCGGTTTCTGTTGAAGACCTGTTTGCCGATGTTGAAGAACTCGAAATTGTTTATGATGTAGCAGGGATGGGTGTTTACTGGCCAAGATTTAATATCAACCAACTCTACAGCCTTAAGCCAGGAAAAAGCTATTGGATAATGCTGAATGAGCCCGCAAACATCAATTTTGAAATCGGTGAGTTAAAATCTTTATCTGACGATTTTACAAGTGTGAATGAAATTCAAAGTCTTAATCCCTGGTCATCTTTACATCCTACTACTTATCAGCACATCATTGGTATTTCGGGTAACGCTTTGTCAAAAATACCTGCAGGAAGCATCCTGGGAGCATTTACACTTAGTGGATTATGCGCTGGCACCATTGATATTGCAGACAATAACCCTGTTGCTATTACACTTTTCGGAGACGATCCTTTAACACCGGTTATTGATGGATTTGAAGCCGAAGAGATGATCAGCTACAGAATTTACAATCCTAAAACAGGAGAAATATTCGAAACTCTGGCTCAATATGATGAAACCCTGGATCATTCAGGTAAATTTTCTTCTCAGGGCCTTTCAGCAATCGAAGACTTTAAGGTTGCTCCGGCAAGGATTTTTAATCCTGACATGCATTTAATTAAAATCTATCCAAATCCTACCTATTGCTATTTCAATATTGCAGGCTCAACCGAAGAGGCCACAATAAAAGTCCTAAGTGCTTACGGCAGTTTAATTCTAACAAAATACACCCGCCTCCCGGCTGTGATTGACCTTTCATCACAGCCTAAAGGGGTCTATTTCATCAGTGTGAAAACTGACAAACAAGTATTCTATGAAAAGGTGATCAGGAATTAGTTTTCCCCCTTTCGTTATGAAAGCCTCGGCCCCGGATCCTTCTGTATAAATCCTTCCATTTAACTTGCCGGAAGGTGAAGGGGCGGGGGCTTTCCTTTTTTGTGGAAAGTCATTGTGCGGGATTATTCAGGTTAAAAGTCAAAATTAGCTTCCCTATCCAAAACCAGGGAAACGGTTTACAAAGGAATATTTCCGTGCTTCTTTGGAGGGCTTTGCTCGCTTTTGTTGCGGGTCATCTCGAGTGCCTGCACAAGTTTCAGCCGGGTTTGACGCGGATAGATGATCTCATCAATATAGCCCAATTCAGCGGCTTTAAAAGGACTGGCAAAGGTTGTCTTGTAATCTTCTACCGCTTTCGCCCGGTCTTCTTCATTCAATTTATCCCTGTATAAAATATTGACCGCTCCCTCGGGTCCCATGACGGCGATTTCGGCGGTGGGATAAGCAAAGTTGACATCAGCGCCAATGTGCTTGGAAGACATTACGTCGTAGGCGCCGCCATAAGCTTTGCGGGTAATAACGGTGATTTTCGGAACCGTAGCTTCCGAGAATGCATAAAGCAACTTTGCGCCATGCTTGATGATTCCGCCAAATTCCTGTGCAGTGCCGGGTAAAAATCCGGGCACATCTTCAAAGGTGATGAGTGGAATGTTGAAAGCATCGCAGAAGCGGACGAAGCGGGCAGCTTTGATAGAAGAGTTGATGTCGAGTACGCCGGCAAGAACCTGTGGCTGGTTGGCCACAATCCCGACCGGCTGGCCGTCGATGCGGGCAAAGCCGACAATAATATTTTGGGCGTAATAAGGCTGTACTTCCATGAAATCATGGTAATCCACCACTGCCGTAATGATCTCTTTCATGTCGTAAGGCTTGTTGGGATCTGGGGGCACAATGGTATCGAGTTTCGGCTCCTCGCGGTTTACGCAATCAGTGCAGGGCTTTCGTGGCGGATCTTCCATATTGTTTGAGGGCAGGAAACTCATCAGTTCCCTGATCATCAGGAGTGTTTGTTCGTCGTTGTCGCCGGTGAAATGTGCCACGCCGCTGGTGGCATTGTGGGTCATGGCGCCGCCAAGTTCTTCTTTGGTCACCTCCTCATGGGTCACAGTTTTGATAACCTCAGGGCCGGTTACAAACATGTAGCTGGAGTTTTTCACCATAAAAATGAAGTCGGTGATGGCAGGCGAATAAACAGCTCCCCCGGCACAGGGTCCCATAATAGCGGATATTTGCGGGATAACTCCGGAAGCTTTGGTGTTGAGCAGAAAAATGTCAGCATACCCAGCCAGACTTTGAACCCCTTCCTGGATCCTGGCGCCTCCGGAATCATTCAGTCCAATGACCGGTGCTCCCATTTTCATGGCCAGCTTCATCACCTTTACGATTTTATCGGCATTGGCGCCTGAAAGCGTTCCACCAAACACAGTAAAATCCTGTGCAAAGACATACACCAACCGGCCGTCAATTTTGCCGTAACCGCTCACTACGCCATCGCCGAGGATTTTGTTTTCGGCCATGTTGAAATCGGTGGCGCGGTGGGTTACGAACTTGTCCATTTCGACAAAGGTATCAGGGTCGAGCAATATCTTTACCCGCTCGCGTGCAGTGAGTCTCCCGGCGCTGTGCTGGCGTTCGATACGCTCGATGCCGCCTCCCATTTCTGCCAAACGGTTCTTCTCTTCAAACTGTGCTATTTTCTCTTCAATTGTTGCCATATCCTGTTGTTTTGTTTTCTGTTTAAATATTTACAACGAACCCTTTATTCCACCACGATCAGCGTCTGGTTACCGTCAATGGTATCACCCTCTTTAACCAATACCTGTCGGACAATGCGGTCCTTTTTTACTTTATACTCGCTCTCCATTTTCATGGCTGAAACGATGATCACTGTTTCGCCTGCCTTGACATGGTCGCCTTCTTTTACCAAAATTTTGACCACTTTCCCGGGCATCGGGCTAAAGATTTTGCGAATCTCTTCATGTTCTTCCCGGTGGCGGTTTCGACGGTATTTCGTTTCCGCGTCAACAATCTCGACATCCCATGAACTATAAAGTGTGTTCACATTGTAGTGTCGATGATCCAGCTTTTCGATCAATTCGACATTGTAGGAAATATTATTGTAAAGGATACTGTAAACGCCGTCTTCCACCATCAGCAGATCGAGGTCATACACTTTGCCGTCAACGTTCACTTTGACGAGATTGCCCTCACGGCTGATCAATTCAACCTGTGCTGTTCTGTCACCGATTTTTATCTCTAAGGCCATAATCAGATTTTCTTTTAATGATTACAAACGGGAAACGGATTTCCTCCTGCCGAAAGATTTCCATTCATTTGTTGTGGAGCTGTTATTAGGTTCAGGTTTCACTGCGCTAATCCTGTCGTTGTAGTGCATGAAAGCCGCTATCAGTGCAATGTCCTGGCAACGGCGGCCGCAGGGCTCTTTTGCCATCAGCATATCGAAATGCTTTTCGATGAAATGGGTGTTGTAATTCCCTTTGATGAAATCTTCGTTTTCCATGATCCGTGCCAGGAAAGGAATTGAAGTTTTTATGCCGGTGATCTTATAGGCATGAAGTGCGCGTTTCATCCGTGCAATTGCTTCTTTACGGGTGCGTGCCCAAACGATCAGTTTTGAAATGAGCGGGTCGTAATAAATCGGGATATCATATCCGGTATAAACATACCCATCGTGACGGACGCCAAGGCCAAGCGGCTCGGTGATGTGGGTGATTTTCCCCGGCGAAGGCATGAAGTTGTTTTCAGGGTCTTCGGCATAAATTCGGCACTCGATGGCGTGTCCGAATTGTTCAAGTTCCTCCTGTTTGAGCGTCATTTTTTCACCTTGTGCAATTTTGATCTGCTCTTTTACCAGGTCAACACCAACAACACGCTCGGTAATCGGATGTTCCACCTGGAGTCGCGTATTCATCTCCAGGAAATAATAATTCAGGCTGTCATCGACAATGAACTCGATGGTTCCGGCGCCATGATAATTCACTGCCCTGGCAGCAGCTACGGCATGGCGTCCCATCTCTTCCCTGATGTCAGGATTCATCAAAGGTGAAGGTGTTTCCTCGATTACTTTCTGGTGACGGCGTTGTACAGAACATTCCCTCTCAAACAGATGAATGACATTACCGTGTTTATCTCCTAATACCTGGAATTCGATATGATGTGGCGACTGAATGTATTTTTCAATATATACAGCATCATTGCCAAAAGCAGCTTTAGCCTCTGATCTGGCTCCACGTATTGAACTGATAATGTCCTCATCTTTTTTTACCAGTCTCATCCCTTTGCCACCACCGCCTGCAGAAGCCTTGATCATTACCGGAAGCCCGATCTCTTTTATTTTTTCGAGGGCTGCTTTTTCGTCGGTAAGGGGCTCTATCGTTCCGGGAACAACGGGAACCCCGGCAGCAAGCATGTGCTTGCGGGCTGTTATTTTATCGCCCATGTTAGCTATTGATGAAGGAGAAGGTCCGATGAAAATGATCCCTTCATCTTCGCAACGCTGGGAAAAGGAAGCATTTTCCGATAAAAACCCATAACCCGGATGGATAGCATCAGCCCCGGATTTTAGGGCAGCGCTAATGATCTTGTCGATGTTCAGGTAACTCTCGATAGAGGGGGAAGGACCGATGAAATAGGCTTCGTCGGCAAACCGCACGTGCATCGAAGAACGATCAACCTCCGAGAAGACAGCCACCGATGTGATCCCCATTTCACGGCAAGAGCGCATGACACGTATAGCAATTTCACCCCGGTTGGCTACGAGCACTTTTTTTATCATACTCTACTATATTTTAGTGAGTTAATTGATTAACCGGCGCAAAACTAAAACAATTTCCCGAGGGAAGGCATGAATTTCAGCCTGATAATCGGTAAGCATCAAATTTTTACTGATAATCAACAAGGTAGGCTTAGATTTATTTCGTTAAAAATGATTAATTGAAAATGCTTAATCCAATTTACACTTTTCATCATTCTTATGATGAGTAATCCTCATTGATCTCATGATTTAACAAACAGGCTTATTTTCAGATTTTTACAGCTAACTGCTCCAAAATGGCAAACTTTTAAAATTTTAAAAACAGCGGAAACATCTCTTTAATGATCTCCGATATCATAGTTTGTCTAAATTTGTCAAACAAATCAACTTATCTTTACAAGAAAAAAAATGATTATGAAAAGAAATTTACTCCCTGTAATGATTTACCTGTTTTCGATGTCTCTTTTATCTGTTAATGTAATGTCTCAGGAATGGAAGACCATAAAAGAAACTGTTGCTGGACAAAACAAAAGTTTGGAAGAGGTCACCTTCACCAAAGTCACAACAGGGCCGGTAGTGAATGATGGAGGGTGGAATTATGGGATGATCTGGTGCGATGTTGATCAGGATGGGCTTTCCGATCTTTTTGTTGTAAATAATGACGCTAACAACGGAAAGCATAATTTCCTTTACATCAACAATGGCGGAGGCACTTTTACCAAAGTCACCGAAGGAGTAATTGTGAATGACTCCGGGAGTTCTTATGCGGCAACAGCTGCCATGATTGGCAGCGGTATTTATAACATAGGGATATTCGTGGCAAATCATAACGAAAACAATTGCCTTTACCTAAGAGATGGAAATGGCACTTTTACAAAAATTACCGACGGGATTATTGTAAATGATGGTGGCAAATCGGTTGGCGCTGCCTGGGCTGATTATGACCGTGACAACTTGCTTGATCTTTACGTAGTGAATCGCGACCAGAAAAATTTCCTTTACCACAACCTGGGAAATGGTACTTTTGAGAAGATCACAACAGGCGCCATCGTAAACGATATAGCCAACTCAAGCGTTTGTGCCTGGGGTGACTACAACAACGATGGTTACCCCGATCTTTATGTTGCTAATGCGGGAGCCCCGGGCTGTCTTTACAAAAACAATGGCGACGGGACATTCACCAAAGTCCAGGATGTACCCTTTATTTCCGACATCTCGAGTTGCGCAGGCGCCAGTTGGGGAGACGCCAACAACGACGGTTACCTCGACCTTTTTGTTTCAACCGGTTTGCTCGGCATGTATAACAACTGGTTTTACCTGAACAACGGCGACGGAACCTTTGCTAAAGTTACTGACAGCCCGCTGGTTAGTGATGTATTATGGTCGTCCGGTAGCGCCTGGGGTGATTTTGACAAGGATGGTCATCTTGATCTTGCTGTTGGCGGCTACGACGGAAATAACCTGCTTTTCAGAAACGACCGGAACGGGGGATTTATAAAAGTAGAAAACAATGCTTTTGTAAACGATGGGAACTATACCATGGGATTGGCCTGGGCAGATATTGACAACGACGGCGATCTCGACATTTTCACTGCCAAAAACAATTATTTTGGCGGCAATAATTCACTATTCCTCAATGATGGCAATGAAAATAACTGGCTGAAAGTGCTTGTACAAAGCAACGGCATCTACTCAACACCTGATTGCATCGGTGTACGCGTGGAGATCAAGGCAACCATCTTTGGTCAGCCTGTGACCCAGGTTCGCGAAATCAGCTCCCAAACGGGAGGTGGACAGGGCGGGCAAGGCGAATTTACGCAATTCTTCGGATTAGGCGACGCAACGCAGGTGGATACCCTCAGAATTTACCTTGACCAAAACAACCCGATTTATGAGGAATTTAGTCTCACAAGTATCAACAAATTGCATTTTATTTTGATCGACCCCTGGGGAATTGGTGAGGATAGCAAGGTGAACTCAACTGCGCTCCAGGTTTATCCCAATCCGGCTGATCATCTTGTAACCCTCTCCATTGCAGGCAACCAAAATCATATCAACTTCACAATCATGGATATGAATGGAAGAGTAATCGAACAATCAGGCTTCACTGGAAACGAAACAATACTCGACATCAGCAATTTCAAACCAGGATTTTATTTCATCAGGATGATGATCAATGGAGTATTAGTCACCAAAAAGTTGGCTGTAATGTAGGTATAATCCTGAAAAATTTTAAATTTCTGGCAGGTTTTTAAGAATCAACACAACCGGGGTATCGGATCCGGCTGTTATGATTACAGAATCGCTGTAAAGCTTCTGAACTTCCGCCTGACACTGGGAACACAGTCCCAAGGAATTCAGCACTAATTCAATCGGAAATAGTCCATGATATTATCCGGTGTGTCTGGATTTAAGAAGTTTATATTCAGGATGATTTCAAAATAAATAAACACCAAAAACCCGATGTAAAGCAGCGCCAGTGCAATTGCTTTGGTTGTGTTGAATTGATTCCCTGTAATGAAAATCAACATTGTTCCGATGGTAATAATTAACAGTGCAAACCAGATATCAAAAGAGGCATCAAGAATTTGCTGATCCATGGAGATTGATCCGAAAAAGATAGTGTAAAGTAACAGTGGAAATCCAAGGGCAAAACTGATGTCGAAAATGTTACTCCCAAGAGCGTTCGAGAAAGCGTCTTCGTAGTTACCTTTGCGGGCATCACGAATGGAGATCATGGTATCGGGGATACTTGATGCCGCGGATGCAAGGATCACCGAAATAAAAATCAGCGGAATATCCATTGCTTTACCCAACTCATCGGTGGAATAGACAAGAAGCCATGTACCGATTATCATCACCAGGGTGCTGAATGATAGAAGACGCCAGGCATTGGCAGTACCAATTGATTTTCCCTTCAGAACAAACTTTTCAAGATTGATTAGCAGATAGTCTTCAACAGCAATCTTAGCAGTTAGTGGCGAGTACCTGTAGTTTTCGCCCTTACCAATAATCTTTTTATGCGAAATAAAAAGCCAGGCAATGTAAATCAGATAAGGAGCCGTTAGCAGCATTCCATCGACCCAGTTGAGGCGGCCATGATTAATAAGGATCGCCAGGAGTCCCGTGATGATAATCAAAGCTATGCCGTCGCGAACCATGGTTTGTCTTACCAGTGTGATGATTGCATTTTTGTTGGTCAGGCGCACAACAACGAAAATTGAAAATGGGATGATCAGTATGTTAAAAATGGCGCTGCCCGCCGTTATGCCAAGGCCACCCGAAAACCCATCAGACTTCCTTAAATAGAACAAGAAAAAGAGCGTTGATAAAAACTCGGGCATTGAGCTGGCAATAGCATTGATTGTCGCACCTTTGATACCTTTGGTGAGTCTCCTTCCCAAAAAATCGCTGGCCAGTTCAAACCCATCGGTAGAGCGCCAAATAATAAAACCACTTAAAACAATCCCAAGCAAAGCAAAAATGATATCCATTTGTAAACAGTTATTCTTTCATCTTATTTATTTCCCCAAAACTTTTTTATTGCTTCAACGATTGTATTCACATCCTGATCCATCATACATTTGAAATGCTTTTCCGGGCATTTTTCAAAACCAATCTTCGAGCATGGCCTGCAGGGTAACCCATTGACTTCAAAAATCCTGAATCTATCAGAATGTTGCGGCATGTAAGGATACATCCCAAGCTCGGGCACTGTATTTCCCCAGATGGAGATCAGCGGTTTGTTGAAAGCCGCCGCGATATGCATCAGACCGGTGTCATTGGTGATTACCACCCTGGCCTGTTCTACAATCGATGCCGACTGGCTGATATTAAATTTCCCGCAGGTTGAAGAAACCCGTTCCCCAACCTGTTGTTCAATTTTTCTTCCCTCTTCAATCTCTTCGGGGCCGCCAAGAATTACTACCGGATAAGTAAACCGGCCGATCAGTTCAATGACTTTTTCGGTCGGCAGTTGTTTGGTTTTATGCTTTCCGCCAATCACCATAGCTACATATCCCTTCTGATGGGTTTGAGGGAGCAAATCCATCGAAATCCGGTCCTGATCAGCAATATAATAATCAAGGCCTGCCATATCGTTAATCACACCAAGACCCTTAACCGCACTGAAGTACCTGTCAACAATGTGGATATCGGGCAAAAGATTGATCTTGAATCTTACCAACAGCCATTTCCTGAAGTTGAGTTTTGTGAATGAAGTGCCCTTCCTTCCAAGTTTCAGCCTTATCCCAAATGAACGAAAGTTTTTATGAAGATCAACTATGTGATCGTAATGCTCTTTTAACAATCCGGGAATTACTTCATCAATGTTCTTATGGATGGTGATTATTTTGTCAATGTATGGATTGCTCTTCAACACCGGTTCAAATGCCTGCTTGGTGAGGTAGTGCACCTCACTTTCTGCAAGCTGCTTTTTCAGGCATCGTACAATCGGCGTAGTCAGCACAATATCGCCAATGGAGCTGAAACGTATGACAAGTATCTTCTTCACCCGGAAATTTTTGGCGAAAGTACAAAATATGGAGGGAGTGTTTTGGGGATCGTGCATTTTTCGCGAATCACTCTGTTCAAAAACAGCTACTTTTGCCGCATGATCCTGACTGACACACATACACATCTTTACCTTGAGCATTTTGATCCGGATCGCGACGAAATGCTCAGCCGTGCTTTCGATGCGGGAGTAAAATTCATGCTCCTGCCAAATATCGACAGTGTATCGGCGCCAAAAATGCTTGACCTGTGTGCCCGTTATCCCAAAAATCTGTTTCCGATGATCGGGCTACATCCTACTGACGTAAAAGAGAACTTTGAAAATGAATTGGAAAATGTAGTCCGGTTGCTAAACACAAATACGTTTTATGCAATTGGTGAAACAGGGATTGATCTTTACTGGGACAAGACATTTATTGCTGAACAAAAAATCGCATTGCGTTATCAGATTCAACTGGCAAAAGATCATAGATTACCCATTGTCTTGCACGTCAGAGAATCGTTTGACGAGATTTTCGGGGTGTTATATGAGACAGCAGACGAACATTTGACCGGTGTTTTTCATTGCTTTACCGGCACTGCAGAACAAGCTGCAAAAGCCATCGGGATGGGATTTAAGCTGGGATTAGGTGGAGTATTGACATACAAAAATTCAGGGCTTGACAAAGTAGTGACCGCTATTGACATGAAACACTTTTTACTCGAGACCGATTCGCCTTTTCTAAGTCCAAATCCTTTCAGGGGGAAACGTAACGAAAGTTCCTACATCAGGTTTGTTGCAGAGAAACTGGCCGAAATAAAGGGATTAACCATTGAGGAGGTTGCTGCCATTACTACCCGTAATGCCATCGAACTTTTCAGATTTCCGACAATTTAAACAGAATTACTCAAATCCTAAAACAGATCATGAAATCCTCATCAAAAAAGTCCATCCTGGTGATTTATACCGGCGGTACGATCGGAATGATTAAGGATGTGGGAACCGGCGTTCTAAAACCCTTTAATTTCGATAGTGTTTATGAACACCTGCCTTCACTCAAACTATTTGATTTCACCATAGATAACTATTGCTTTGACCCTGTGATTGATTCGTCCAATATGCAGCCTAAGTATTGGATAGAAATTGCCCGCGTGATTGAAAAAAAATATGAGGATTATGATGGTTTTGTTGTGCTACACGGATCTGACACCATGGCTTACACCGCATCGGCGCTTAGCTTCATGTTTGAAAACCTCAATAAACCGGTGATTCTGACAGGTTCGCAACTGCCTCTGGGGATGGTTCGCACTGATGGTCGCGAAAACTTTGTGACAGCCCTCGAAATTGCAGCTGCAACGATTGATGATACACCCATCGTCCCCGAAGTAGCCATTTATTTCGAAAATCAACTGATGCGTGGAAACCGAACTATCAAATTTAACGCAGAAAACTTCGAGGCATTCCGATCACCAAATTACCCCCCATTAGCCACTGTAGGCATTCACATCAAATATAATCATGCTCAGATACGAAAACCAAACTTCAAGAAGCTGAGGCTTAATACAAACCTTTGCACCGACATTGTTATTTTAAAACTCTTTCCTGGAATTACTGAAAATACAATCCGTGCAATTCTTCAAACAGATGGCTTGCGGGGTATTATATTTGAAACTTACGGCACTGGAAATGCTCCAACCGAAAAGTGGCTGCTCGATCTGCTGGCTGATACCGTTGACAAAGGGATTGTTATTTTAAACGTCACTCAATGCCAGGGTGGAAGTGTAGACATGGAAAAATACCAGACCGGTATGGCATTGAAAAAAGTTGGCGTCTTAAGCGGAAACGACATCACCACTGAGGCAGCAATTGCAAAAATGATGCATGTATTGGCGAACTACAAAAAGCCCTCAGAAATCAATTCCATGATGATATCAACCATTGCAGGAGAAGTAACAATGGATAAATAACGGCGCTCAATTGATTTTTTTTGATGTTTATTTAATTGATAATCATCATACTATCAAAATTAAAAAAAGATTACATGTTTTTGTATCAGATATTTTTTTTACTTTAGCCGCTCAAATTTTTAGGAGGAACGATTGAAATTCTTGGACGTTTGGAGAGGTGGCCGAGTGGTTGAAGGCGCACGCCTGGAAAGTGTGTGTACGCCAAAAGCGTATCGGGGGTTCGAATCCCTTCCTCTCCGCCATTTTTTTGATAAAATGCTGATTTTGAATTAATTTAATTTTAATAAACAGGAAACATTTAATTATTTAATCAACAAAAGTAAACCATGAAAAAATTATTTGCTTTTTTGACGATTGCTGCACTCTTCACATTTGGAATTGCAGTTACAGTTTTTGCACAGGATCAAACTACCACAGACCAGGCGGCTCAGACTGAAGCAGCAGATATGGGTCAGGATGAGAGCATGGAAGACGAACCCGTGCAATCCACTCTCGAAGCCGAACCAGAGGTAGAAAAAGAATTTCACCAGATTTTAAAAGAAAAATTCATTGAGGGTGACTGGCGTTTTATGGGTATCGTATTGCTCACGCTGATATTCGGGTTGGCATTGTCCATTGAAAGGATTATTTACTTAAACCTTTCCACAACCAATACCAGCAAGCTACTGAATAAAGTGGAATCTGCCCTCGAAACCGGTGGAATTGAAAGCGCAAAAGAGGTCTGCAAAAATACAAGAGGTCCTGTGGCTGGTATTTTTTACCAGGGCCTTGAAAGGTACAGTGAAGGATTGGATATTGTTGAGAAATCAGTTGTTGGGTATGGCAGTGTGTTAATGGGACGCCTGGAGTCAGGTTTGTCCTGGATTTCACTTTTTATTGCCCTTGCCCCTATGCTTGGCTTCCTTGGAACAGTTATCGGAATGGTTCAGGCATTTGATGATATCGCAGCTGCCGGTGACATTTCTCCAACCATCGTAGCCAGTGGTATTAAAGTAGCTCTTTTAACCACAGTTTTCGGATTGGTCGTTGCTATTATCCTTCAGCTTTTTTACAACTACATTGTGTCAAAAATTGATGGCCTTGTCAACAGTATGGAAGACAGTACCATTTCTTTTATTGATATTCTTACAAAATTCAAACTCAACAAAAAATAGAAAGGCATCACAATGAAAGACAAAGTAGCAACAACGCTCAGGATATTTCTAACCTTGCTGTTGGTTGTATCTGGGGTGCTTTTTATCATTTTTTACTCAACGGGAGAAGAATTTACCAGTGCTGTACTTACCTGGGGTTATATACTTCTGGCCATTACAGTCATCGTAACCATTGTGTTCCCGATCTTAAACACCATCTCAAATCCAAAAAGTGGAAAAACAGTACTTGTAGGAATTATCGGATTTATTGTTTTATATCTGATTTCTCATGGACTGGCTTCTGGTAATATTGAAGGAGATGTTTACCAGGTTTTCAATATAACCGAAGCTACATCCAGATTTATTGGAGCCATGCTCAACATGACTTTTATTCTGGCAATTGTAGCAGTGTTGGCAATTATTTATTCTGGGATTTCCAATTCATTAAAATAAGAAAAACACTATGGCAAGGCCACTTCAAGAAATTAATGCCGGATCAATGGCAGATATCGCCTTCTTGTTGCTGATCTTCTTCCTGGTAACAACAACCATGGATGTGGATACAGGAATCGGAAGGAGACTTCCACCGCCATTAACCGGTGATGAAAAACCACCGGACATTAACGAACGTAACATCTTTACTGTTAATATCAACAGTCGCGATCGCCTTCAGGTTGATGGCCAACCTGGTGATATCCGTACACTTCGTCAGCAAACCAAAGAGTTTCTGAGGAATCCGCAAAACCGTGATGATATGCCTGAGATGATTACCAAGACATTTCCAGAGCTTGGCGCTGTCAGGGTACCCAAGAATGCTGTCATTTCATTGAAAAATGACCGTGGAACATCCTACAAGATGTACATTGCCGTCCAAAATGAATTGGCGGCTGCTATCGCAGAATTACGGAACGAACTTTCGATGGAAAAATTTGGTAAACGCTTCACCGAGCTTACTATTGATACTCAAATTGAGGCCATCCAGTCAGCCGTTCCAATTCCTATTTCAGAAGCTGAACCAGTAGAAGTTGGAGGAGAATAATTATGGCAAGATTTAAAAGAGGAAAAAAAGGGGGCACCCCTGGAATCAGTACAGCATCATTACCTGATATTATTTTCATGTTGCTGTTCTTCTTCATGGTTACCACTGTGATGCGGGAAGTAACACTGATAGTAAAAATTAAACCGCCGGAAGCTTCTGAGGTAAGCCGGCTTGAAAAGAAAGCACTGGTTAGCTACATTTACATTGGAGTCCCGGTAAAGGCTAATCTTTTTGGTACAAAGCCACGTATCCAGCTGAACGACCAGTTTGCCAGAACCTCAGACATACCTACTTTCGTTACCTCTGAGCGTCAGGCTCGTGACGAATCCGACAGGAGGTTCATCACCACATCACTCAAAGTGGATGAAGGGATACGAATGGGAATTGTAACCGATGTAAAACAAGAGCTGAGAAAAGCAGGTGCTTTTAGAATTAATTATTCAACCAGGAAAGTTGAAAAATTGAATTTTGCGAAGTTCTGATAGAAAAAACCAAACAAAAAAAATGGGGGTGAACGGGTAAATCTGTATCACCCCTAATTTTTTATTTGCTTTTCGGTGCAATTATAAGTCCCAGTTCTTCCAATTGCTCTTTTGCTATTGTAGAAGGTGCATCAATCATTACATCCCGGCCAGCATTGTTTTTTGGGAAAGCAATAAAGTCGCGGATGGAGTCCGAACCTCCAAAAAGTGAAACCAAACGATCGAAACCAAGGGCAATGCCTCCATGCGGTGGTGCGCCAAACTCAAAGGCATTCATCAGAAAACCAAATTGGTTTTGAGCCTCTTCAGCGGTAAAACCGAGTATCTGGAACATCTTACCCTGGAGAATTTTATTGTGAATTCTAATAGAACCACCACCAATTTCCACCCCGTTGATCACCAGATCGTAAGCATTGGCACGTACCTGCTCAGGGGCAGTATCAAGCAGATGAACATCTGAAATCTTTGGCGAAGTAAACGGGTGATGCATAGCAAAAAAACGCCCTGATTCCTCATCCCATTCGAGTAATGGGAAATCAATCACCCAAAGCGGTGCAAACACATCCGGCTTTCGCAGCCCCAGCTGATCAGCCATTTCGAGACGAAGTGCACTCAAGGCTTTTCTCGTTGGAGTGGTTTTTCCAGCCAGGATAAGCATCAAATCTCCGGGTGCAGCATCGAATGAAGCAGTCCACAATTGTAGTTGACTTTCATCGAAAAACTTGTCAACAGATGATTTAACCGTACCATCGTTATTAAATCTTAAGTAAACCAAGCCTGAAGCACCAAGTTGTGGCTTCTTTACGAATTCGGTTAACTGATCCAGTTGCTTGCGCGTATAATCAGCACAACCCGGCACGTTGACACCAACTACCAACTCTGCATCGTCAAATACTTTAAATCCTTTGCCTTTCGTAAGATCATTCAGCTCAACAAAGGTCATCCCGAATCGTATGTCCGGTTTATCGCTGCCATAATTTTTCATCGCATCAGCAAAGGTCATTCTCGGAAATTTTTCGGTCATATCAATCTGCTTCACCACTTTGAAAAGATGTTTGGCCAATCCTTCAAAAGTCTCCAACACATCATTTTGCTCAATGAATGACATCTCACAGTCAATCTGTGTAAATTCGGGCTGTCGGTCAGCACGCAAATCCTCGTCTCGGAAGCATTTCACAATCTGGTAGTACCGGTCAAACCCCGCAACCATTAAAAGTTGTTTGAATGTTTGCGGGGATTGGGGCAGGGCATAAAATTCGCCCTGGTTCATCCTTGAAGGCACTACAAAGTCACGCGCTCCTTCCGGGGTTGACTTCATGAGGACTGGGGTTTCAATTTCGACAAAATGTTGCTGATCTAAATAATTTCTTGTTTCAATAGCCATTCTGTGCCGAAGCATCAGGTTGTTTTTTACGGTGTTTCTGCGCAGATCAAGGTACCTGAATTTCATTCGGAGTTCATCACCTCCATCGGTCTGGTCTTCAATAGTAAATGGTGGTAATTTGGCAGGGTTGAGCACTTCGAACTGATCAACAAATATCTCGATTTCTCCTGTAGGCATCTTCAGATTTTTCGCACTTCTTTCGATTACTTTCCCGCTGACTCTGATTACATATTCACGGCCGGTTTTTTTTACTTCACTGATCAACCCAATATTGGTTTTTCCTTCTTCCATGATCAGCTGGGTAATTCCATAACGGTCGCGAAGATCAATCCAGATCAGGCCTCCTTTGTCTCTGACTCGCTGCACCCAGCCGCTAAGGGTAACATACTTACCAACAAAGCCCAGGTTTAGTTCTCCGCAATTATGTGTTCTGTACATATGTTTTCCGATTTAATAATTTGAGTTGGCGAAAGTATAAAAATTGACCGAATCGTAAGAATTTCAAAGTACACGCAAATTGTCTTACAAAACCCATTTTACAATTGACCAAACTGACGGGAAGAGTAATAAACTTGCCGTTCATCAGTTATTAAACCCTGACACCATTATCTGACTGCCATAAATGTTGCTATTGCCACGACGACAGCGTTGATTTTTTCGTACTTTTGCCACAAATCATTTTACCATGAAAAAAGCCATCTTGATAATTGCAATATTGATTACCGGTATTGAGGGCTTCTCTCAAAGCCCCACAACAAGCACACGTAAAAAATTCAGCACCATTATTGATGTTTTCACCGACATAAATGTAAATATCCCTGATTCCGTCGACACACGCTTCTTTAATTTGGGGGCAAACTTTTCAGGTCTGTATGACTATCGTTTCGGAGAAAGTGATTACAGTTTTGCCTTCGGCATAGGGATCGGATCACATAACTTTTACAACAACTGTTTTGTTGTGGTTGATACTTTAGGGGTTTCAGAATTTCAACGTATCAAGACCCTGTATCCCGGCACCAATTATGATAAAAACAAAATCTCCTACACCTACTTTGATATTCCCCTCGAGTTTAGGCTGCGAACCAAAAAGGAAATTAGGGCTGCTCTTGGTTTTAAATTTGGATTTCTGATCGACACACACTCAAAATACAAAGGCGACGATTATCTTTATGAGACTAACGATCAGCTGCTTGTCAAATTCAAAGATGTTGATAACATTCAGGATTTGAGATACGGTATCACTGCACGTGTCGGATGGAAATTCATTAACCTTACAGGGTTTTACTCGTTATCAAAAGTTTTCGAAAATCAAAAAGGTCCGGATATGTACCCCATTTCTGTAGGTATTTCGTTGATGCCTTTTTAAATGTACAGAAAGTGCAGTAACATCACCGTTGTTCCCAACACAAAACCTGCATAAACCTCTGCTGGACGGTGCAACCCCTGTGTAAGTCTTGCGAAACCCACTATGCCGGAAAACGCTATGATGAGCAGGATGTAGAAAAGCAAATTCAGATCGAAAATAAATGTAATCCCCAGCAGTGCTCCCACGAATGCACCCATTGCCACCATGTAAATACTGATATTCCAAACTAAGGTAATCAGAATGCAAATACCAATCAGCGTGGTGCTCCCAAGAATGAACAAGGTAAAAATAGGTGAGAGCTGGATTTGATTCAATAAATGAAAGGTGAGAAAATAAAAAACAGCCGCAATAAACATTACAGCAATTTTCCCCTCTTTTTTCGTAAATTTCAACAGGTTCTGAAAGTACGATGCAAATGTGGTGATCAATAGTGCTGGAATAATATAAGTAGTGATGATCACCATGCCAAGGAGCAACCATTTGGCTTTGACGGGTATGGCCGTTACTACTTGTGTGCTCAGGTTGAGTGTAATAATGAGATAATAAAAGGTAATGAAAAGAGGATTGAGGCTGCGTGATATGAGTCTGGCTAATGGCATCATTGAAAGCTAATTACAATTTGGGGAAGAACCGGTTAAAGCTCTTTACGCAGCCTTGCTACAGGAATACCCAATTGTTCGCGGTATTTAGCTACTGTGCGTCTGGCAATATTATACCCCTTGGTTTTGAGAATAGCCGTCAATTGGTCATCTGTAACGGGCTTTGATTTATTTTCTTCAAAGATACAGTCCTGAAGGATTTTTTTTATCTCCCTGGTCGAAACTTCTTCTCCTGAATCGGTCTGCATGGATTCAGAAAAGAAACTTTTAAGCAGGAAAGTCCCGAATGGAGTCTGTACATATTTGCTGTTGGCCACCCTTGATACGGTGGAAATGTCAAGGTTAACAATTTCGGCTATATCTTTCAGGATCATCGGTCTAAGCCGTGTTTCATCGCCGGTCAGGAAGTAATCCCGCTGATACTCCATGATGGCATTCATGGTTACCAGTAGCGTATTTTGCCGTTGTTTTATGGCATCAATAAACCACTTTGCCGATTCGATCTTGCTCTTAATAAATTGAATGGTTTCCTTTTGTTGTCTGGATTTCTTAGATTTATCCAACACGTATGATTCAATCATATCCATGTAGGTCTTGTTCAGGCGGAGTTCAGGAGCATTTTTTGAATTCAGTGTCAATTCAAGGTTCCCATCTTGCGCAGCAATCATAAAATCAGGAACTACGTATTGGTTGGTTTTTGCGGTATCCGACATTGAATTGCCTGGCTTCGGGTTTAACTTCAAAATTTGGTCAATGGCCTCCTTGAGTTGATCATCTGTTACCTTTGCCTTTTTTGTAATTTTATCGTAATGTTTTTTGGCAAATTCATCAAAATAGCGTTCGATAATCAGGATTGGCAATTCGAAACTTTCATCGGGTTGTTCAGCCTGGTTCCTTTTGAGCTGAATCAGAAGACATTCTTTAAGATTGCGTGCGCCAACACCAGATGGATCAAGATCCTGAATTATTTCAAGTACTTCATGAATCTCAGCAGGTATTACTGATACATTTTGCGAAAAAGAAAGATCATCTACCATTGCATTGATATCACGCCTCAGGTAACCTGACTCGTCCAGGTTTCCGATAATGGTTGCTGCTATAGTTAGTTGCTTTTCGCTTAGATTTCTTAAGCCCAGCTGTGAGATGAGATGATCGTGAAAACTCTTGCCGACTGAAAAAGGGATCTCTTTTTTATTGTCATCATCGGGGCTATAGTTGTTAGCGCTCAGCTTATAACCTGGAATATCATCTTCACCCAGAAAGTCCTTCAAATCGAACTCATCTCCCTCGCTATTGTCCATTTCGTTTTCGAAATCTTCGTCTGACGTTTGTGGAGAATCATTTTCATCGTATTCGGGTAATTCGTCCAAGGCAGGGTTTTCTTCGATCTCCTGCTTTATTCTTTGCTCAAGGGCAACGGTAGGGATTTGCAGCATCTTCATCAGAAGAATCTGCTGCGGTGAAAGCTTTTGCTGAAGAGCCAGCTTTTGATATAATCCCTGAGTTCCCATGTATAATTTTTAAATCAATCTTGTGCAAAGTTAATAATGAAAATGATATTTCGGGCAAAAGAAATCAATTCCTATTAAAACTCCGCATTCTGCGGTGTTCTTGGAAATGGGATCACATCCCTGATATTTTTCATTCCGGTGACAAAAAGAACCATCCGCTCAAAACCGAGGCCGAACCCGCTGTGTGGAACTGTGCCGTACTTCCGGGTATCAATGTACCACCACATTTCCTTTTCAGGAATATTCATCTCCCTGCACCGCTGGATTAATTTTTCGAGCACCTCTTCCCTTTGCGATCCTCCGATGATCTCTCCAATTTTTGGGAACAGAACGTCCATGGCACGGACTGTTTTACCATCATCATTTTGCTTCATATAAAAAGCCTTGATCTCTTTTGGGTAATTGGTAAGGATCACCGGCTTGTTGAAGTGCTGCTCCACAAGATATCTTTCATGTTCGGCCTGCAGGTCAACACCCCATTCCACAGGAAACTCAAAATTCTTACCTGAGGCCTTCAATATTTCAATTGCATCCGTATAGGTCAATCGCTCAAATTTCAATTCAACAATAGACTTCAACCTGTCGGTCAACTCTTTATCGTACATGTTGTTTAGAAACTCAAGATCATCCTTGCAATGTTCCAAAGCATAACTGACAAGGTACTTAAGAAAATCTTCGGCAAGATCCATGTTGTCCTGAATCTCGTAAAAAGCCATTTCTGGCTCAATCATCCAAAATTCGGCCAGGTGCCTGGGCGTATTGGAGTTTTCAGCCCTGAAGGTTGGCCCGAAAGTGTAAACGAGCGATAGTGCCAACGCCCCGAGTTCGGCTTCTAACTGGCCTGAAACAGTCAGGTTCGTGGCTTTCCCAAAAAAATCTTCCTTGAAATTCACCGATCCATCAGGCAAAAGTGGTGGATTTTTGGGGTCTAATGTTGAAACGCGGAACATCGCACCGGCGCCTTCAGCATCCGATCCTGTGATAATGGGTGCATGAAGGTAATAAAAACCCCTGTCGTTAAAATATTTGTGAATAGCATACGCCAAAGCATGACGAATCCTCAATACGGCGCCAAAGGTATTGGTGCGGGGTCGCAGATGCGCTATCTCACGCAAAAACTCAAGGCTGTGACCCTTCTTTTGCAGAGGATAAGTTTCGGGATCAGCAGTTCCGTACAAAATGATTTCCACCGCCTGAATTTCAACGTTCTGGCCTTTTCCCATTGATTGTACCAGTTTTCCGGTCGCTGAAATACCTGAACCAGTAGTGACCTTCTTCAACAGTTCTTCATCAAACTGTTGTAAGTCTACCACAATCTGAATATTGTGGATTACCGAACCATCGTTCAAAGCAATGAAGGCTACCACTCCGCTTCCACGCTTGGTTCTTACCCAACCCTTTACATTGACAATAGTATCATAATTTGTGCTTTTCAAAAGGTCAACAACCTTTGATTGCTTCATATTTTCCATAAAAATTCCTTATTGTTTAAATCGGCTGCAAAAATAACTACTTTATTAAGGTTGTGATGGTGAAGGACATTTTTTACCTCCGATTTACTGTAACCCGGAGTAATTACCATTTTTAATCACTGAGCGATTGTTAAGGTTCAGGTGATTCTAGTTATTGATACTAAAATATTAAATTTGCCGGAATCAAATCTGCTATCATTTTCCAATGAAGAAAATAAGTAACAGTGATTTAAACCGGTTGAATGCAAAAGAGTTTGCTGAAGCAGAAAAAATACCATTAGTCATTATTCTTGACAATTTACGAAGCCACAATAATATTGGTTCAGTGTTCCGTACCGCAGATGCTTTCAGAATCAATGCTATTTACCTGTGTGGAATCACAGCCTGCCCCCCACATCGCGACATACACAAAACAGCCCTTGGCGCCACCGAAACAGTTAAATGGCAATATTTTGAAAACACAATGGATGCTGTTTTAACATTAAAAAATGAGGGTTATAAAATAGCGGCCGTCGAGCAGGTAACACATGCGATATCTTTGGAAAAACTCGATATTAATCCGGAAGAAAAGCTGGCACTTATTTTTGGCCACGAAGTTAAAGGTGTTGACCAGGAAGTTATTGATTTGTCTGATTTTAGCATCGAAATCCCTCAATTTGGAACGAAGCATTCATTAAATATCGCTGTTTCAGCAGGAATAGTTATTTGGGAAGTGTTCTGGCAATTTACTAAGAATTCTTAAAATAATAATTAAATCAATCAAATTACTTTGTAAAACATCAGATTTTAATACATTTGCAAAAAAATTAGGCTGTTTTTTGCTTTTTAAGTTTAATGCAGTAAAAATTTTTATTCTATTTGAAACTTTAGAATTAACAATTTGAAAATAAATTTATTAACTATCAAACAAATAAAGAAAATGAACCAAAGAAAAACGTTCTTGAAGATTGCAGGATTATTCCTTATCGCTGCATTTTTTGTTGGGTGTAATTCCCTGAATAAAATGGCCAAGAATTTCAACACAGTTACTTATCAGGTGACGCCTGAAGTGCTTGAATCCAAAGGCGGTATCGTTACTTTTACAGTAAGTGGTAAAATTCCTGCCGACTATTTCAATAAAAAAGCAGCCATCTTTTTCCAGCCCACCATTGAGTTTGAAGGCGGACAACTTGCGCTCAGGCCACTCATCCTGAAAGGTGAAAGTGTTTCAGGTGAAGGTACAACCGTTTCTTACAAAGATGGAGGATCATTCACTTACACCGAAACATTCAATTTTAAGGATGAAATGAAAGTATCTGAATTAATGGTCACCAGCGTTGCATTCCTTCCGAAACAGCCGATTGCAGCCGGAATGACTATAGAGGATGCACGCGCAATGAAGAAATCCGTAACGCTGGACGAAAAGAAACTGGCTGATGGGATCATCTTTACTTCACACAAATTAAACGTCGAGAACGAAGTTCGCGAACTGGTTGAGGTCGGAGAAGAAAATCCCGCACGTGATGCCAGCGGCAATGTTGACCTGAAAGCCTACCAGGTGAAAGATGAAAATAAGGTTGACCTGATGCGTCTTGCTCCCCATGGTTATGAAAAAGTTACCCTGGCCAGCGAAAGAGCCACCATTTATTTTGCAAAAAATTTGCATGAATACAATCCAAACCTTGAGTGGAACAAAAGCCAAAATGTAACTGCACTGCTTGACAATGTCAGCAACTTCGTTCGCAAAGGCTGGGAAATTAAAGAAGTTGTGATCAATGGCTGGGCTTCTCCTGAAGGTGAAGAAACTTTCAATGACGGTCTTTCAGAGAAAAGGGCAAACACAGCGGCAAACATCCTATACAAAAACTTCGATAATATTGCCAAAGAGAAAGACACTAAGGTTACTTTTAAAAATGCTAAAACCGATCTGAATTTCAAAATGGTTGGAAACGGTCCTGACTGGAATAGTTTCGTTACAAAAGTTGAAGCATCGAATATTCAGGATAAACAGCCAATATTAAATGTCGTAAGATCATCAAAACCAGAGCAGCGCGAAGAGGAAATCAGAAATATGATTCTCATTTTTCCTGAACTCGAAAAGAGCATTCTTCCTGCACAACGTCGTGCCGAAATTTTAATTACCTGCTTCGAACCTAAGAAAACCGATGAGGAAATTGCTCGTCTGGCCACAACCAACCCATCCGAATTAACACAGGCTGAATTGCTCTATGCTGGTACACTGACTGAAGATTGGGGAACCAAGTACAACATTTACAAAGCAGCTGCAAGCAATTTTGCCAACAGTTGGGAAGCACAGAATAACGCCGGTTACATGGCTTTGAAACTTGGCAAGGCTGATGAGGCAAAGAGTTATTTCGAAAAAGCTGAAAAACTCAATGCCAACAGTGGGCTCGTTGCAAACAATCTCGGTGTTGTGTATGCATACCAGAATAATTTTGTTGAAGCCGAAAAATACTTCAACAATGCCAACAGAATGGGCATTGACAACAACTATAATCTTGGCCTGGTAGCACTTAAAAAAGCTGATTACAAAGGTGCTATAAGCAAATTTGCCGGTGTAAACTGCAACTATAATGTTGCTCTTGCCCACCTGATTGACGGAAACACAAGCGGCGCTGCATCTAATCTTGAATGTGCAAGGAAAAACGGGCCTACCTATTACCTGCTTGCAGTTACAGGAGCTCGCACCAATAACCAGACTATGATGCTTAGCAACCTGAAAAAAGCCATCAAAGTGAACAACAAGTACAAAGCAGAAGCCAGTGCTGACAGAGAGTTCATCAAATATTTCAATCTTCCTGAATTCCAGGCTATCGTAAAATAGTTCATCAAATGATGAAAAAAAATCCCGGAGCAATGGTTTCGGGATTTTTTTTTGGCATCTTCTTCCCAAACTATTTTGTATAGGAGAAGTGTCTTCAATGCCAGTTCAACCAATTATTTGAAGAATAAAAGCTCAGTTTGAGAAAGTTTAAAGTCAGAATAATCCTTCAAGCATCAAAATACAGTCAGTCTTGTTGACCCGCTTTGTTTTTGGAACAGAAAACTTTCGCCCAAAAATAAAGAAGCCGTTTTAAAAGTCCTTTCACTCGATTAAAGGTCAAATATTGAGGTTGCCTCATTATCTGCCTAGTGACAACCAGAAAACCCTTAATGCTGAAAATCATATTCAGGGTGTTTTCTGGCAGTAACTGCTTAAGATTTAATCCGGATTTGAAGCTGAGAAAGGATTTGTTTTACCGGTTTGAAAAGGAATAAGCCTGAATCTGAAACTATAATCCTGAGCGGGTAATAAATACTGGGGATGCGGCATGGCGCCCCAGCTGTCGTCCCCACCCACGCCCATTTGCATCAGATCAATAGTAACAAATACTTTATCCTGTGGAATAATATCGATGGTGTGACGGTAATTTTGTTTGGTACCCTGATCAAAATCCTCGATAGAGTTGTGCAGTGCGGAGCCGGAAAATATGGGAAATCCATCAACAAGCAATCCGTTTCCGGAATCATTAGTCAAAGTCATCCAACGAACATCGGTTTTATAACCGTTTTCCTGGGGACGAATATAGGGAAAATACTGATCAATGACTTTACTTTCATACAGGTCAACAAAAGCAGAAGATTTTCTGTCGCAGTAATTTTCGTGTGGTCCTCTGCCAAACCATTCCATGTTTTTGAAACTGCCCGGCAGAGTAAAATGAATACCAAAACGGGGGAGTTCCGGCCTGTTTGATCTCAGGTCGTTGTAAGTTAAGGACATGTTGCTGCCAGTTTTAGATTTGATTAACTTTTCCGTCATTTCTTCAAAATCGAAATACAGCAACAGTCCATTTTCATTCCCAGTTAATGGTGACTGGCTTTGCTGGTATAATTCCTCCAACGAAAGTTTTCTGTTCCACAGCCTGAACTCATCCAGTCTTCCCTGAAATCGCCGTTCATTGCGGCTGTTATTGCCAATAAAACTCTCCCCGAAAATATTCACCGCCTCAGCATGTTCTAAAGCTATAGTTTGTACCAGTTCACCATTAACGCAAAGCATCAACGTCTTATCGAAGCTGCTGTAAACCATCGAAATCAGATACCATTGATTCGTTCTGAAAGGAAAATCAAATGCCCGGTTTTCATTTCCTCCAATGAAAGCGTATAGCTTGCCATTGTTTCTGAATTCAATGTGCAACTTACCCCTGCTCCACTTTTTATTACTCCAGATGGCGTTCATATCCCCAAAACCTGAGGGATAAACCATAACTTCAAGTGTGAACTCGGTTAGCTCCAGGTAACCAGGGTCGTTGAGCTGGAAAAATGCCGGTAATGCATCAAAATCAATTGAATTACCAAAGTCATCTTTTGAAGAAACAATAAGATCAACATCGGGCATAGGTATTTCCAGGAGTTTCATGGATGACTCCACATTGATTTCACCAAAACCATTAATGATATATTCCATTTTGTGATGAGCATTAACCGGAGGCAAATAGTAAGTTGCAGTAAAAAGTGCCTGTGAAGGATCAATCTTTTTCAGCGAAACTCCGGTTACCTGTTTGTATTGACTTGCTTCTCTCCAGGGAGCGCAACGTTTGTCCATCCCGTTGCCAAAATCATTGTCGGTAGGCGCCCGCCAGAAATTAGGGCGAATTGGTTCGTCGATAACGGCGTGACCATTTGACTGCCATTTGGTAATTTCTCCACTTTTTTTATCAAAAACAATTTTGAAATCGCTTCCTGAAAAGACAATACTATCATTGGTTTCAGTAGTTTTTAGATGGGGAATGTTTTTTTGAGTCAAAATAGCAGCAGGCTCATAATTCGGAATTTCAATCTGTTCTGAAGCCACCTCAAAGTCAGAAGGAATCAATTCACCAGAAGTTTTGGTTAACACACTGAAATGGACAAAATACTCCTTACCCGGTAACAATTTTAATCCGGAGAAATCAATTTCGATGGTCCGGCTTTGGTGTGGTTTGATAGACAGGTTTTCTATCTGTCCCTCGATAATGGTTTGCCCTTCAGTCTTTACTTTCCATGAAAGGTAATGTTGATCCAGACTCAGGAAGTCGTATTTGTTTAAAACATGGAAGCGTCCTGCCAAGGGATTAATCGTTTTTATTCCAATATATTGGTAAACCTTCTTCACCTCCAATAATCCCGGGTGGAGTGTTCGGTCGGCTGAAACCAGTCCATTGGCGCAGAAATTTCCATCGCTTGGGGTTTCCGGAGGGCCAAAATCACCTCCATAGGCAAAATATTCAATACCTTCAGGTGATGTTTTTAGCAAACCCTGGTCTACCCAATCCCAAATAAATCCTCCCTGCAATTGATCATACTTTTCAATTACTTCCCAATATTCTTTGAGATTACCGGTGCTGTTACCCATAGCATGAGCATACTCACACAGGATGAGCGGCCGTTCCTGGTGTTTTTGCGCGTAGCTTTCGATATGCTCGATTGAGGCATACATAGGACAATAAATATCTGTGTTCGGGCCAAGCAAGGCACGTTCGTAATGCACAGGGCGTGATGGGTCTCTTTGCTTGATCCAATTATAGCAGGTAGTAAAGTTTATCCCGTCACCGGCTTCATTTCCCATCGACCAGATGATGACCGACGGGTGATTTTTGTCCCGTTCAACCATTTGTTGAACCCGTTCCAGATGAGCCTTTTCCCAGGCTGGATCTTTGGCAAGACTTCGCTCACCGTAACCCATACCGTGCGATTCGATGTTGGCCTCGTCAATCAGGTAAAGACCATATTTATCGCACAGGTCATACCAGCGGGGGTCATTGGGGTAATGGCAGGTTCTGACAGCGTTGATATTGTGCTGCTTCATCAGTTCAATATCCTTAATCATCGAACTTTCGGTTATAACATGCCCTGTTTTTGGATCATGTTCGTGTCGGTTCACACCTTTGAGGGTAACAGCAACACCGTTAATTAAAAGCTGTCCGTTTTTGATTTCAGTGGTTCTGAATCCAATGTTAAATGATTGAACCTGTAGAATGTTGTTTTTGCGGTCGATCAGGGAAATGACTACCTTATAAAGTTCAGGTGTTTCGGCTGTCCATTTACGTGGATTTTTTATAAAAGTACTAAACCTCAACTCTTTTTGTTCGTTTGCATCCACCCGGATATTTCGCTTCTCCTGAAAAATAACAGCATTAGACATACTGCCAAGCAATTGAACCAGAATAGTTAGTTTGGGTGATTTCCCTTCATCATCATTAACCAAATCCACACTCAAATCCAACTGGCCATCGCGGTAATCGTTCACTAATTTAGCATTTGCAAAACAATCATGAATATAAACTTTAGGCAGACAATATAGAAACACATCACGCTCGATTCCGCTGATGCGCCAGAAATCCTGACATTCAAGGTAAGAACCATCACTCCAACGGATCACCTGGACAGCCAGTTTGTTTTTGCCCTGCACTAAATAAGGTGTAATATCAAATTCTGCTGGCAGCTTACTGCCCTGGCTGTAGCCTACTTCATGGCCATTTATCCAGACACACATGGCAGATTTCACAGCACCAAAATAAAGGATTACCTTGCGATCTTCCCAATCAGCAGGAATTTCAAACGTCGTAATGTATGATCCCGAAGGGTTTTCATCATGAGGGATAGCAGGGGGCTGTGGATCGGAAGTCCATTCGTAGGGCTGATTGACATAAATGGGTACACCGTATCCCAGTAATTCCCAGTTAGAAGGAACCGGAACCTGATCCCAACCGGAATAATTGTAGTCATTTGAAAAAAATTCCTCTGGTCGCTCTCCAAGACGACCGGAAAATTTGAAAAACCACAATCCGTTGAGCAACATAAAGTAAGGAGATGCTTCCCATGTGTTGTTAAAAGCCTGTTCAGTGTTAGCATAAGGAATAGCAAATGCTTTTGGGGGCATTTTATTCCGTCCCACGACATCAGGGTTTTCGATGTCGTCGAAGAGTTTTTCGTGTTGCGAAAAAGCAAGGTTGACATTAACCATCAACGCGATGAAAAGAAGCAGAGAAGTAAAGAATTTCATAGTTATCCGGAATTAAAAAAGAACATTCGATTTTTTGAAACAAGTCACAAATTTAATCGGAAATCTTTACAACCCGACAGACTAGAAATTATTAATCCGGTTTGATGATGAGTCTGTAACCGACATTGTGAATATTTTCAATTTTTACTTCCGGATCTGGCTTAAGATACTTACGAAGTCGCGACACAAAAACATCGAGGCTGCGACTGGCAAAATAATGATCATCACCCCAAACCTTCATCAGCAAATCATCACGTTTAAGAATAGTATCATGGTTTTCACAAAAAATTCTGAGCAGATCAGCTTCGCGAAGGGTTAGCTCCCGTGTTTTATCATCCAAAGTCAGCCGCTGGTTAATGACATCAAAAATGAACCGCCCGATGTTGATCATTCCTTTTGGTTGTAAAATCCGCTGACCACTGCGTTTAAGAAACACTTCGATTTTGAGTGCAAGTTCTTCAATGCTGAAAGGTTTGGTGATATAATCATCGCCACCAAGCCGGAGACCGAAAATCTTGTCCTCCTTGGTCGATTTGGCTGTAAGAAAAATTATTGGGATGTCCGAATTGCGCTGTCTGATCTTTGTCGCAAGTTCGAAACCGTCCATCTTTGGCAACATCACATCGAGAATACAAAGGTCGTAAGTATTCGTTTCAAAGAGTTTAAAGGCTCGTTCCCCATCTTCGCAAAAATCGATTTCATAGCCGTGCAATTCAAGGTTGTCGCGGGTTACAAACGATAATGTTGTATCGTCTTCAACATATAAAAGTTTGGCTTTGCTCATGATTATTTGATTTCGATGATAAAAATTGACCCTTTCCCGACCTCACTTTCAAGCCGGATGTTCCAGCCATGCGCTTCACAAACTTTTTTTACATAATATAACCCCAATCCAAAGCCTTTGACGTTGTGCACATTACCGGTTGGTACGCGAAAAAACTTTTGAAACACCTTCTTCTGGTATTCCTGTCCGATGCCAGGGCCATTATCACGCACCTCAATGTTTATACTTCTGTTATTCAGCGTAGTTTTTACAAGGATTTGTGGCTTTTCCAACGAGTATTTGGTGGCGTTATCAAAAAGGTTGTAAAAGATATTTGTCAGGTGTAAAGGATCGGCTTTTAATCCATTGATACGATGATCAAAATCAGTTTGAATACTCAAGTTTTCGGAATTTCCATTCTGTTTGTGGTGGTTTTCGACCACTTCAGCAATTAAATCATTCAGGTTCAGCAGTTCCTTTTTCAGTTCAAAACCACCCTTTTCAATACGCGCAATTTGCAGCACTTTCTCTACAAGTTCATTAAGCCGGCTATTTTCCTGTTTGATGATAGCGCTGTAATTCTTCAGGCGTTGCGGTTGATTCAATATTTCCGGGGAGGAGATCACATCAGCCGAAATGTTGATGCTTGAAATAGGTGTTTTAAACTCGTGCGTCATGTTATTGATAAAATCCTTTTGCAATTCCGAAAGCCGCTTTTGCTGCAAAATAACAAACATGGCGTAACCAAAGAAAATGACTGAAACAAGCAAAATGACTGAAAATATGATCCACAAGGTCATGTCGGCGCCGAGGTAGTTTTTCTTGGAGGGGAAATTTATTCCGAAATAATACACATAATCACTGTATTTTGGAAGGTTTGTGGTCAGTTTTATCGGTTTGTTGTCTCCTTTCGCCGAAATGTAATCACCGTAAACCATTTTATCGTCGTGGCAATCGTAAATGGCATACTCATAATCGGCAGTGATACTCAACTTATCAAATTCTGTCTGCAGGTAATATTCGAGGATATTGGCATCAATAACGCTATTCAGATTGACAACAAAATAATTGGCAGAGAGCTGGTTAACCGGATTGACGTTCGGAAGAACTGTCTGGTTGTAGGCACTCATCCTTTCAGCTACCTGTCTCAACGCAATCTGTACCGTTTGGTTGAATTGTTTTTCTTTGATGCTCCAGGCATTCTGCAACCAATAGGTCTGAACGATGATGATCCCAATGATGGCAAAAGTTCCCAAAATAACGATGAACCTGATCTGGTTGCGTTTCATGTTCTGAAATCTTTTTGGTTTAATAAGTTGAAAATGCAACGATAAAAGTAAACGATTTTCTTGCAACCTGCGGTATGTTTACATTTCATTAACAAAGTTTTGAACTTCATTAACATGACAATTGGGAATTTCGGCTCACCTTTGTCGCGGAATTTTTTTATTTATCAACCTAAAATCTAAATTGACATGAAGAAATCAATGATTATTATGATGATGATGGTGCTGCCGGTTTTCATAATGAATGCCCAGGAACCAGCACTATCAAGCAAGAAAAATGATGCAGCAGCCGAAAAAGTAGCAGTGGGGCCAAAAGCTTCCTGGGAAGCCCAAATTGTTGACCTGGGTGAAGTAACCTTCAGGGTGAGTAAGGATGCCGAGTTCAAACTCACCAATACCGGAAATCAGCCACTGTTGATTACCAGCGCCAAAGCATCTTGTGGTTGCACAAACCTAAGGTATTCCGAAGAACCGATTTTGCCGGGGAAGACTGCAATTATGGCTGTAACTTTCAATGGCACAGGGAATGGACCATTCCGTAAGTCAATCACCGTTCAGACCAATGATTCTCAAACTCCTACGGTTTTACAAATCACAGGAACAGTGATCAAAACTGAGTAATTGTGAACCTTTAGATTGCCTGTAGCCCCGATGGTTTATCAACTATCGGGGTTTTTCATTTTTGCTGCATCATCCCTTTTAATAAAAATACTTTCTTAATTAGACACTATTTAACTGTTTGGTTTATTCGGATGGCTTTTTAATTACTCAGAAACTAAAAGCAAGGTTGGTTGTTTATTCATCAAAATCATATCTATAACCTTACCAGTGAAAAATTTTCATGTACATCGAAGCCCTGGCAGCAATGGCCATTCAAAACCCGGTTTTCCATTGGTTTTCGACCTGAAAGTGATTGTTGATAATCAACATCCTGAGGAATATTCGAGAGCACATCTCCGAACACTGTTTTCACAACTTGAAATCCCCAATACCAACTGGCGCTCCCGGCTCAGTGCCGAAGGAAAGTACATCAGTTTTACCATTGAGGTATTCGTGAAAACAGATGAGATGATGAAGAAGCTCTATGCAGATTTAAAAACCCTTCCCGGTATTAAGTTGGCGTTATAATGAGGATGGATTGCCAGTCCGTCGGAGCCACTTTTTTTAAGGCAACCTTACAAATCACTGCCATAAAATTCTTGCGAAAAGATCAATACTTTTTGTCTTGGCGAATGGATTTTCGAACCCTACCAGCCACTTTTCAAAACATCACTTTAGTAATTGCCCACTACTTTTTGCAAAACGCTGCAATCCCTCAGGCACTTTTTCAAAATAGGGTGTTGTAGCGGGAATCACTGACGGCTGACCAAGTTGCTCCATGGTTTTCATCCCCTTTTCGCTGTTTAAAAGAAAAACAAGGAATTGCTCGGCCAACTCTTTGTTTTTGGATTTGTGGGGGATGGTTAGTCCATAGACCATGCTTTTCCCGGTTTCGGTAATTGTACTTCCGGGGGTTGATCCAAGAGTCTCGGTGCTCACCTGGCTGTACCACTCTTCCAGTTCAGCATTACCCTGACTCAATTCCGGGGGAAGTTGGAGATAAGGTAATTTATGCTGCTGTGCTACACTTCGATACAAAAAAATGTAGTCAACATGGTTGCTTTCCAGCAATGCGATCAGATCAGTTTCTTTTGGCCGGATGTTTTGAGAATTTTTATCGAGGAGCAGATCAGCCAGACCCGGTTGTTGATAAAAAATCTCAGCCAGCTTTGCGGTAAATACCGTTCTCACTCCGCACGGATCGTGATCAGGGTTACTGCGGGCGATGCTCACATCGGGTCTCAACAGAATTTCCGTCCAGTTTACCTGATTGATTTCTTCAGCATAGCGCGATTTATCGGTGTAAACAATGGCCATTTCGTTGGCAGCAAATTTCAGGTACCATGAAGCATGATCTGGGATAAGCATATTTTCGATCACGGTATAATCTGCCGAAAGGTAAATATCGCAGGGAGTTTCGATTTCCATGATCCGCCTTGCCCCAGCTTTACTCCCCCAGGCTTCGGTTAAAAATCTGACCTCAGGGTGTTCTGCCTGAAAAGCTTCAGTGATTAGTTTTACTGGATAGGTAAGACTGCCGGCATGGACAATATGCAGTGTATTTTCGCTGGTGCCTTGCTGATTTGACTGAAAATGACATCCGGACAAAGCAATAAACATTATAACCCATATCGAAACCAAATCCGGCCTTCTACCATTGATGGATCTTTTCATAAATGCAACTTTTTTGCAAAGTTACGGGTTCCTGGTTAAAACGTGTATCTCAGTTCAGCGGTGATCATTCTTCCCGGAGCAATCATATTTCTTGAATCTACGTAGTCGTCATCCAGTAGGTTATTGACTTTAACCGAAGCAGAAAGCCCTTTGTAAACCGGCCGCCAGAGTTGCAGATCAATATTGCTGTAAGCTTCAATTTCTTCAGTGTTCACATCATTCAGCCATTGTGCGCCTTTGTAATCATAGGATACAAACAAATTCACATACTTGTTTCTCCAGGTGAAGGAGGCATTGAGTATGTCATTTGGCTGGTAAACAAGGGATTTTCCTTCCAGATCATCGTCAATTTCATCATTAAATCTTTCATATTCAACAATTTCAGTGTCAATATGGCTATAGGATAAAGATAGATTGATATTCTCGGTAAATTTGAGATTAACTGCCAGTTCAGCGCCCAGAATTTCAACTTTTCCAATGTTATCCTTGATGCGGATTGGTCTCATTCGTCCACTCATCATCAATGAGTCGCCAGTAGCAATGTAGGCATGATAATCGGTCCCAATTGAATAATAAACAGTAGGGGAAATGGTGATTATTTTTCCGGCGAAAATATCGCCGCCAATTTCAAAATTATCGAGGTACTCAGGTTTTAAATCAGGATTAGCCAGCTTCATTCCCCCGGAAATCCGCCCGGTACGGCACATGTCATCCAGCACAGGCGGCCTGAATCCACGGCTGTAACCGCCATACACACGGTATTGATTTTCAATGTGATATTGTAACGAAAGTCGGGGACTGACTGCATTGAATGAAGCATCGTCCAGTTCGCCGGCGAAATCCTGCAAAAATGCCGTTTCGTTTGTCGGGTCTTCCACGATAAATTCGCCATCGTAGAAACCGGCAAAATCATACCTCAACCCGGCCAATACCCGCCAGGGAGAATCAAACAATCTGATTTCATCCTGCACGAAGAACCCTGTCTGAAACATTTTCCCGCGGTTAATCACCTGGTCGGTGGAGGTAATGTAAATGTCGTTACCATCCACAGCGCCGTTTTTGGAATCAAGTCCAACAGTGAAAGCATGTGATTTACCGGCGTCGAAATTCAACGCAGTAAGTAACCCTAAATCCGTTCTGAATGATTCCACATCGTAACGGGTGATTTTATCATTTCTGACGCTCTCCCTGATGTTCTGATAATTCTCCCGCTGGCCGTATAATGTTACATTCAGCTGACTGGTTTCGGAAAAGCTTTTACGGTACATCAACCTTCCGTTTACATTATCATAGGTATTGTAGCCGCCATCTTCGGCTGCCAGTTCATCATTTTCAAAACCATAACCGGTATAGTCCTGGCCTGTTCCCCTGTCGCCGGTGTAAAAACCTCCTGCAAGCTCAATAGTCTGATCCGGTTTGATGTTATAACCCAAACGACCATTTACAAGGTATTCATCCAAAAAAGAAGGAACTGAATATTCATCCACCTCATCTGCAGGTGTGGTGATGTAACCGTCGCTGGTTCGGTACATTCCGTTAACTCCCCAGAAAAGTTTATCCTGCTTCCCTGAAAGAGCAGCCTGCGTTTGCCATGTGTCGAATGTTCCGTAACTCTGGCTGATATTACCCTGAAGATTCTTCTCCGGAACCGGGGTAATCATGTTAATGATACCCCCCATGGCATTTCCGCCATAAATAGACGAACCTGGTCCTTTTATTACTTCAATTCGCTGAATGTCGTTTACACTCAATGAATTCCAGTTTACCGTACCTCCGTCGGATTTATTGATCGGGACACCATCCACTAAAACCAGCGTGCGCCCCTGCTCGCTCCCCATTCCACGCAACGAAACAGTGGATGAAGATAAAAAAGCAGAACTTCGGCTAACCGAAATACCCGGAATAGAACGCAACAACTCATCAGCCGAGAGAGCAGGAATCGAACTAATCTTTTCCCGACTCATTACTTCAATCCTTGAAGGATAATCCATCGCCGTCTGCCGGCTGCGCGTCGCTGATACGACCACATCTTCCAGTTCTAAAACATCCGGCTCAAGTGCAATTTCGATACTTTCCCCAAAAACACTATCGGTAAAGCTTTCCCGTGTCGTCTTAAAACCCACATAGCTTACAACCAACACAAATAGCTTTTGGTTTTCAAATGGAATCTCAAAAAAGCCCTCATTGTTGCTCGTTGTTGATGTATTCGTTCCTTCCACCTGAATGGTGGCGCCGCTTAAACCTTCGGATGTTTCCGCATTGATTACTTTACCGCGAACGATTGTTTGCGCAGATAAACTGCCTGATATCAATCCAAAGGCAATTAACAGTAAATAAAAAAAAATTCTTTTCATGTCTTTTTACAAGTATTAAATGAATCAATTTTTCGAGTTGCAAAAATAGCATATCGGTGAATAAAAAAACTATTCCTGTTGAATAATTTTATTTAATTCGTCCTGCAATCCCGAAAGATGCTGCTGGATTACCGGATCAACCTGATTATAAAGTCGTTCGAAATATTCAACCATCTGAACTCCTTTCCGGGTGAGCACGGTTTGACCACCTGCGGCGCCGCCACGGCTTTTTTCGATGAGTGGAAATCCCAGTTTTTCTTCGATTTTTTTCAGGTTATCCCATGTCTGGCGATAGGCATATCCCATCTTATCCACTGCTGCTTTCAATGAGCCGGTGTCACGGATGGCTTTGAGCAAAATCCATTTGCCTTCGCCCAGAATGCTTACCTGGTCGTTGGACTCGATCCAGAATTTGTATTTCAGTTGCAAATGTGATTTGTTTTCAGACATATTTGAGGGTATTAAGATTGCAATAATAATGATTTTTTACAGGCTGAAACTGTCATCACGACAAGTGGCGATAATTAGCCATTAGCCGTTGAATATGAGAATAAGCCACAACCATTAGGTTTCGGATTCAGTTATAATCTCCTTACACAATGAGGAAGCATGATGACGTTTTCGTTGGTTAGTGTTTCGGCACATTCTATAGGGTCACAACACGTTTGGCAGACTCTTTTATAAGCTCTGAAATGCAAAAGCTCGACATCCTGCGAAAAAAAGTCTTCTTGAACTGGCTCCGTGCGGAGAAGATCAGTGCTGAGATACTTTTTATTATCGTCAGGAAAAACAGTAACCACTACAGCCTTGTTTCCAAGCTGGTTTTGAATCATTAAGGCTCCAAGAAAATTTGCGCCCGAAGATATCCCGACACCAAGGCCAATTTCGCAGGATAACTTCTGAGCCATGATAATGGCGTCCCCATCGTCAACTGCTACCACTTTGTCTAAATGATCGAAGTTAATAATTGCAGGCACAAATTCATCCGAAATGCCCTGTATCCGATGTTTACCAACTTTATGTCCGGTGGATAATGTAGGGGAATTAGCGGGCTCCAATGGATGAATCATAATTGATGCATCCCGTTCTTTGAGGAACTTTCCAATTCCCATTATTGTTCCACCTGTACCCACACCGGCAATAAAAGCGTCGGGGTTGATATTTCTGTACTTTAATTGCCACCAAAGTTCTGGCGCTGTGGTGAAATAATGTGCGTTGATGTTGTCTTCGTTCGAGAATTGCTTGGGTAGAAATCCATTCGTTTTTTCAGCAGCAATTCTTGCCATCTCAATACTTCCCAGGAAGCCGCCTTCTTCTTTACTAACGAGTCTGATAGTGGCGCCATAGCTTTTGATCAGGTTCTTCCGTTCGTCGCTCATCCAGTTTGGCATAAAAATATTTACATGGTGGCCCAAAGCCCTGCCGATAGCTGAAAAAGAAATTCCTGTATTGCCGCTTGTAGCCTCATAAATCTGTACCTCCGGATTCAATAATCCCCTGTTGTAGGCTTCGCTGAGGATATAAAATGCCATGCGGTCTTTAATACTTCCGGTCATGTTAAGATTCTCGGCTTTTGCATAAATTATCCGATTTTCGCCCCTGTAGCGAAAATTAATCTCTAACAGAGGGGTATTCCCGATCAGACTCTTCAAATTTTTGATGTTGGAATAGATCATTTGCTTTTCAATTTTTGTTGTTTGTCGTTCAGTATGTGTAGATATTTATTTTGATTGTTACTCCATTCATTTTGCAATTAATCAGTTTTTATGTTAAACCCGCATTGCCTTTTTGCAACAGGTTGGTGTTTTTGTGAATCAGAAAAATCAAACGCATCGAGAGGAGTGGCAAAAAGTATACGGTGAGTTTATTGAGCAAACCGGGAATACACTCAGCTTTTTTTCTGAATAACGACCTGACAGCTTTTTTTGCAACGAATTCGGGGGTTTGCATAATACCAAGCCTCCTGGCCAGTTTCAGATTGATTTTGTTGGGATCATAAAGTGCTGTTGCCGTTGCACCGGGAATCAGGCAGGTAGCGTTCACGCCATAGATTTTCAATTCGCTTCGCAAAGCGCGCGTGAAAAAGCGCATGTAAGTTTTGGAAGGGCCATAAATCGAAATTCCGGGATAAGGCATCACTGCAGAAATGGAAGAGACATTGAGAATGTGCCCACTGTTCCTTTGTTTCATTTCGCTTCCAAATAACCGGCAAAGCATTGTTGGAACCAGTACGTGCAACTGCAGGACAGCATTGATTTTTTTCGCCGGAGTTTCCATAACTTCAGAGAAAACCAGAAAGCCGGCATTGTTTACCAATATTTCGACTTCAAGGTCTTGCTGTTTTGTAAAGTTAAAAATTTCCTGCGCTGAATTTTCCTTTGATAAATCAATATCAAGCACATGGCATGAAACAGCATATTTCGCTTCAATTTCAATCTTACAATTTTCTAAAAGCCCCGGCTGATTGCTGACAAGAAATAAGGAAAAGCCATTGGCGGCCAATTCGTGCGCAATGGCCAGCCCAATGCCTGATGAGCCACCTGTGATCAGTGCAACTTTTTTTGCAGGTTTATTTTGCATGGCCGGCGTCTTCTTCATTTTGATGACATCTGAAAGGGCCGTTATACATCACCGCAATACAATGATTACTTGTGTCACAGGATGAGCGGGATATCTCATTATTCCTGATCTTATTGATAAAGTCAGGGTCTTTGATCAGCGCGCGTGCAATGGCCACAGCATTAAAGCCTTCAGATAAAACTTCGTCAATGTTTGTTTTTGATAAAATACCTCCGACGTAGACCAGAGGCATTTTCAGTGCTTTTCGGAACAAGCGGGCATCGTCGAGGAAATAGTTTTCATGGAAGGGTACTTTATGGATCATTATTTTCCCAAATATCCGGACCATCAGGCTTACGAATGGATTATCGACATGCCGGGCAAGAGTCCTCACCGGCATGGCCCCGCGAAGGATATACATCGGAGACCGGCTCACAAAGCCGCCGCTCAGCACCAGGGCATCAACACCTATATTTTCGAGTGTTTTAGCAACCTGGAGCGATTCCTCTGTCTCCATCCCTCCACGAACACCATCACGCATGTTCAGTTTAACCAAAACAGCCGTTTTTCCTCCTGCGGCTTGCAACACCTCCTCCATCACCAGTTGCATGAAACGCATTCTGTTTTCCAATGATCCGCCAAACTCATCTTTCCGCCGGTTGAAAATTGACGAAAGAAACTGGCTGATAAGATACCCGTGCCCGGCATGAATTTCTACCGCATCAAAGCCGGATTGCTGTGCAAGACGCACAGCATCCCCAAAACTCGTTACTATTTCTTGAATTTCATTTTTCCTTAATCCACGTGCAAACGAGGGTGCATACAAATTGAAATGGGTTGAGGAAGAGACGGGCTGAGATCCTGCCATGCCATTTTTTGCCATATTGCCGCAATGCCCCAGTTGAATGGATGCAGCAGCACCTTCGGTATGAATGGCATCGGTAAGGCGCTTCAATTGTAATAAAATCTCTGGTCGAATCCATAGCTGATGAGGAAATGAAAGTCCGTTCCGGGTCACCGAAGCATAAGCCACCGTTGTCATCCCGATGCCGCCAGCTGCTACTGAGCGATGATAGTTAATGAGCTCCTCACTCACCTGGTTTCCCGGGCACATGCCTTCAAAGGCTGCTGCCCTGATGGAGCGGTTGCGCAGCGTGAGCGGGCCAATTTTAACCGGTGTAAACAGCATGTGGCAAAAGTAAGGGATTATTGAATATTTCAACAAATCTTGCTTTTAGCAGCGTTAAAAAAATTGCTGTGAATTATTGATTACTGGTTGGGAGATCAATTTCCTACGACAAATTTTAGTGTAACCAGTTGGTTCAAAAAATAATCCAATTTATCTTTTCAAATGATCCTTCGAAAGTTAGCTATGTAATATAACGTGGTTGCATCAGTTCAAATCTGAAATAATCTGGTTTACGCCCCTGTCCCCGCAAATCCTATGGGTAAAAGTAAGTGTCTTGTGTAATGGAAAAAGCTAATTTGCCTTTGACCAAAAATTTGGAATCATTAAAAATTACAAGAATATCTTCAGAGTAAAAAGAAAAGTTTGATCTTTGCGACATGCAAAATTCACATATCGTAATATTTACTTTAATAAGAGAAGTGATGAAGAAGAGTATAAAAGGAGTTTTGGTTCTTTTTGGGAGTTTGCTTTTAATGACTTCGTGTAATCTCAATCCTGATGCTGTTACCGGAGCAAGCAAACCGATGGTTCAAAATGGGAATAGTCTGTTTCACCAGACAGAGGAAGTTAGTTTAACCGTTGGTGAGATTACCATTGAGGGGGAGGTAAAAAATCCGGGAAAATTAAATCTGGAAGACTTTTACAAGAGAGAGGTGATGGTAAAAGAGGCGCTCTATGATAAGCAGAAAGGAATTGACTTTATCGGTGCATACCGCTATCGCGGCTATTCTTTGTTTGATCTGCTTCATCCTTACAATCATGAGAAAAAAAATAAAGAAGAGTTCCCCCCGGCGATCGATCTTTACGTAGTTATTGAAAATGCGGCAGGGGAGTCCGTTGTATTCAGTTGGTCAGAAATCTTTCATACCAATATTCCTCATCAGATGTTGATTGCAACTGAAATGGCGCCAATCGTCCCTTACAAAAAGGAAGTAAACTATCCGGTGTCAAAAGAATGGAAGATTGTTTGCGGTAATGATCTTTTTGCCTACAGGATGCTCGAAAATCCTGTGAAAATAAACGTGCATTCGTTTGGTGAAAAGGATTACGCTATTCAGAAAGGAATGAAACCTATGTATAGTTCTGATGTCAGCGTTGTTTTCGGGGACGGATTATCGTTTGTCATTGACCCGGTAAATGACACAACAACCTACCGAACCTATTTTTCTAGTTTTTACGGTATGGGGATGGGTTACCATGAAGCAAAATATTTTAGGGGTCCGGTACTGTTTGATCTTTTTGACAACCAGATTGATTTATTTGATTCCGAACGGATTACCCATGGACTGGTTTGTTTTGCCGGTCTTGACGGTTACCGATCAGTTTACAGCTTCAGCGAACTGTTCAACCGTACTGACCAGGTTTACCCAATACTTGCTGTTCCCGAAAACCCTGAGGATGGTGGATTTTACAGGGTTTTTCATCCAGCAGAGTTCTATGCCGACCGCTCGGTGAAATCATTACAGGAAATCTATTTTTTTAACAAATGACCACTTTTCTTATAATAATGTAAACAGTACAACTTGAATTTACTGGTCGGATGACAAAAAATATTTTTTGAAGTTGTCACGGATTATGTTTGGGGATTACTCCAATCAAATTGTTAGCCTAAAATTATGATCATCAAAAAAAATATCCCCCGATCTGTCTTTTGCATGAAGATGCCTTATTTGAGAATACTAGGTGCTGTTTTTTGGTAAAAGTTAAAACTTTCGATTGTATCAAATCATTTTAACTCACCTCCAAATACCTCCGCTTGTCCATAAGTTTATTAAACGCTGTTGGCCATTCCTACTTAAAATTAATTTTATACCCTGTACGTTTTCAAAATATTGTACTTTTGCCGGTGTAATTTTATTGATTATTTCGGGGTGTAGCGCAGTTGGTTAGCGTGCTAGACTGGGGGTCTAGAGGTCGCGAGTTCGAGTCTCGCCACTCCGACAAAGAAAAACGAGGCTGCTTCAGCAATGAGGCGGCTTTTTTGTTTCGGAAATTAACCAAGATTGCTGAGATTTGTTTATCGCAGAAAAGTTGGTTTAGCTATTTTTGTCGGAATTGATTTTGCCGTCTGATGAAGAAAGTATTTGACATTTGGTCAAAAAAACCGATGCAGAAAGAGAGTTATCTGTTTGGCTTTGTTATTTTTTTACTCTGGATTTACCTGATTCTCCGGGGAATTTTCGTTCAACCCATGCACGATGAAGTGGCCACCTTTTTCACCTTTGTGCAGTCAGGCCGGTTTTTACCCTACTTTTCTGAGTGGACTACCAACAACCATCTGTTGAATTCGCTGCTGACCTGGATTAGCTACCATCTTTCCGGCTCATCACCGATCTCATTGCGTTTACCCAATTTACTCTTTTTCCCATTTCTCGGCTATTTTCTCTGGAAAATTGCATCTTACCTCAACTCCAGGTTGTTACGCTGGGGGTTTCTGACCTCCATTTTATTTATTCATCATTTCATCGAATTTTTTGCCCTCTCGCGTGGATATGGATTGGCATTTACCCTACTGGCCGGCAGCATCTGGTTCACGATGAAGGCAATGGAATCAAACCAAATCAAAAATCAGGTCATGGCACTGGCTTTTGGTGTGTTGTCGGTTAGTGCCATCCTGATTCATGTAAACTCACTGATTGTTGTCATTGGTTTGTTTCTGATGAATATCTTTTTCAACACCTCAGTTAAAAAGCAAAAATTCACCAAAATCATTGTACTAATAATAATAGGTATCATTCCAGCCTTGCTTGCCGTTCGCTACCTGCTTGATCTGAATACAGCAGGGCGGCTGGATTATGGCGGTGATCAGGGATTTTGGGAAGCATCGGTAAAAGACCTGACCTCGATGCTACTTGGCGATTTATCCGGCTGGCTCAACAGTTACATCCTCATATTGGTCGCGGTATTAATTCTATTGACCGGATACTTTATTTTTAATGAATGGCAAAAGAAACCGGGTATCATACACTTGTTTAATCCAAGGTGGGTGTTGTTCTATTTGCTGACCGGAAACCTGGCGGGCTTTTTCATCGAACATCATCTGTTTGGCGTCCTTTATCCCGGCAACCGGACTTCCATTCAATTTATCATCTTTTTCCTGGGGAGCATCTTTTTCCTACTTGATGGTTTTAATAAAAAAATCAAACCTTTGCTGTCATTATTTTTGATACCTCTCCTGTTTTTCCCTTTACAATTTTTTGTTTCGGCAAACCTATCCAAAATCGCCATTGAGAATGAATCTATTCCCCTGAGATTCTTCAATACAATTCAGGAAGAGCGATCGGAAGAAAATCGTCAGCCAACCATACAGGGCTACAAAGGCCGTGAGTTACGCTGGGCTTACCTGAATTATCGCGAAAAAGCACAAATGCCCATGGTACATTGCAGTTCTTATCCTGATGATATTGCCGACTTTCAGATTGTTTACCCTGATCAAAACCCTTCATGGTGGAATTTGTACGATTCCATTGATAGCGATAATGTTTCGGGTTTGTATCTGCTGGAACGAAAAAACAAATTGAGCAGGCGTAAGCTGATAAAAGAAATCATACCCCCTTTCGATGAAATGCAAAACGATGAATATTTTGCCATTTCAAGGGGTAGCGTTGACTCTATGGCCAACGCGCATCTTTTTGCAGAATTTGATCTGTCAATCACCACCTCAGATCAACCTTTCGATGGGTGGATCGTATTTACTGTTCTGGATAAAGATGGGCAGGGTTTGCGCTATGAGCGGATTCCGCTGAACTGGTATAACGTTGACTGGAGTTCTGATGGCAGGTGGATCCGAACCGGCTTAATGATCAATGCTTTGCCAGAGGAGACGACAACCTATCTCGCATACTTGTGGAATATCCACACTAAATCGTACAAAATAAATTCGATCGAATTTACGCTTTTTATTCTTGAAAATCAGTGATATTTACCCGTTTGAAATCCCTGTCATTTAGAATGATTTAACGTAAGGAGTAAAAAACCTTTTTAAAAAATTGTTAATAAATCACTTATACTTAAAAGTTCACAGTATCTTTGCGCCCTGTTTAAACGAAGAAAATCTATCATAAGATATTGTAAATGAGCAAGAAAAGCGAAGGATTTATTTCCCAGGTGATCGGCCCGGTAGTTGATGTTTCATTTGAGCAGGATCAATCGCTGCCAAATATCCACGATGCACTTGAGGTTTTTAAGCAAGATGGCACTTCTGTGGTCCTTGAAGCACAGCAGGACATTGGCGAAAATACTGTCCGCACGGTTGCCATGGATTCAACTGATGGCCTTTATCGTGGCATGAAAGTAAACAATATTGGCCATTCGATAGAAATGCCGGTTGGTGAATATATCCGGGGCAGACTTTTTAATGTGATCGGCAATCCCATTGATGGACTAAAACCTGTACCTAAGGACCGTGCTTATTCCATCCACCGTGAACCACCACTTTTTGAACATCTTAGCACTGTTAGTGAAATTCTTTACACAGGAATCAAGGTAATTGATCTTATCGAACCTTACAGCAAAGGAGGTAAGATTGGGCTTTTTGGAGGGGCCGGGGTTGGCAAAACCGTGATCATCATGGAACTGATCAACAACATTGCGAAAGTATATTCCGGATTGTCAGTTTTTGCAGGTGTTGGCGAGCGTACCCGCGAAGGAAATGACCTTTTGCGTGAAATGATTGAATCAGGTGTAATCAGATATGGTGAGGATTTTTTAAAATCCATGGAAAAAGGGGGTTGGGATTTGTCGAAAGTAGATTACAACGAATTACAAAAATCACAGGCAACACTTGTTTTCGGCCAGATGAACGAACCTCCCGGAGCACGTGCCCGTGTAGCTCTCTCAGGGCTTAGCCTGGCAGAGTATTTCAGGGATGGTGATGATGAATCAGGGGGAAAAGACATTTTATTCTTTATTGATAATATTTTCCGTTTTACCCAGGCAGGATCAGAGGTTTCCGCACTACTTGGACGTATGCCTTCTGCGGTGGGTTATCAGCCAACGTTGGCTACTGAAATGGGACTGATGCAGGAACGCATCACTTCAACGACACGAGGTTCAATCACTTCGGTGCAAGCTGTTTATGTTCCTGCCGACGACCTTACCGACCCGGCTCCGGCTACAACATTTGCCCACCTTGACGCCACTACGGTACTTAATCGTAAAATCGCAGAATTGGGAATTTATCCGGCTGTAGATCCTCTGGATTCAACATCACGAATTTTATCGCCGCATATTGTCGGTGAAGAGCATTACAACACTGCACAACGGGTTAAAAATATTCTTCAGCGCTATAAAGAACTTCAGGATATCATAGCCATTCTTGGAATGGACGAACTTTCAGAGGAGGATAAACAATTGGTTCGCCGTGCCAGAAAAGTGCAGCGCTTTCTATCGCAGCCCTTTCACGTAGCGGAACAGTTTACAGGTATTCCCGGAAAAATTGTGGACATTCAGGATACCATCAAAGGCTTTAATATGATCATTGATGGCGAAGTGGATGAATATCCTGAATCAGCGTTCAACCTCGTTGGAACAATCGAAGAGGCCATTGAAAAAGGGAAAAAGTTGCTTGAAGAAAGTATTGCTTAAAGAAAAGACTGACCAATGAGCTTGAATATCAGGGTAATCACAAAAAATAAAACGATTTATGCCGATAAAGTCAAAATGGCCCAGTTCCCGGGAATTGACGGGTTATTTGGTGTGCTGAATAATCATGCTCCCATGGTTTATGTGTTAAAAAAGGGCTCCATCAAAGTCACAAAATCAGATGATAAAGAGCAATTTATCGAAATCGATGGCGGCCTGGTGGAAGTGTTCAATAACGAAATCGTCGTGCTGGCGGATTAATTAATTTCAAAGGTTGAAGTTTAGTGATGGTTAATCAGGGAAAAAATATGGTAAAGTGGTTAAGACGAATGTTCATTCCGTTAGGATTGGTCGTTATGCTCGCACTTTCTGTAACAATCACTGCATCCGGCAAAATTGAAGAACAGCCCCACCAACTTGATGCTGATTCGATTATCCAGGAGCAAAGCACCAAGAAATTCAGGGCAGCCGACATGATTTTTCATCACATTGCTGATGCTCACGACTGGCATATATTGGATCGGGGTAAGTTTCATCTCACCATTCCTTTGCCTGTAATTCTTTGGCATGACGGGCAGTTCCATGTATTCATGTCCAGTAAATTCAATCATCGCCATGACCTTTACAAGGGTTTTGGAATTAAAACAGTTGGCCACTCGAGCAAAATCGTTAAAGCTGA